>NZ_JBFRFA010000026.1:0-54723 GCF_052114585.1 Pedococcus sp. 2YAF34 | reverse complement strand
GCCCACGAAGATCCGTGGGCAGAGCGCCTTCTCATGGGCAGAGCGCGGTGGCTCAGCTCGCAGGCTCGCAGGCTCGCTCAGATGTCGCTGTTTCTTCGTTCGACATCTGGCTCGCAAGCTCGCTCAGATGTCGCTGATTCTTCGTTCGACATCTGGCTCGCAGGCTCGCTCAGATGTCGAAGTACATCTCAAACTCGTGCGGGTGCGGGCGGAAGCGGATCGGGTCGACCTCGTTCTTGCGCTTCCACTCGATCCACGTCTGGATGAGGTCCTCGGTGAAGACGTCACCCTCGAGCAGGAACTCGTGGTCGGCCTCGAGGGCGTCGAGCACCTCAGGCAGCGACCCGGGCACCTGGTCGATCGCGTCGTGCTCCTCCGGCGGCAGCTCGTAGAGGTCCTTGTCCACCGGCTCCGGGGGCTCGATGCGGTTCTTGATGCCGTCGAGGCCGGCCATGAGCATCGCGGAGAACGCGAGGTAGGGGTTGGCCGACGGGTCCGGCACGCGGAACTCGACGCGCTTGGCCTTCGGGTTGTCGCCGGTGATCGGGATGCGGATGCAGGCCGAGCGGTTGCGGGCCGAGTAGACCAGGTTGACCGGGGCCTCGTAGCCGGGCACCAGGCGGTGGTAGGAGTTCACCGTCGGGTTCGTGAACGCGAGCAGCGCCGGTGCGTGCTTGAGCAGGCCACCGATGTACCAGCGGGCGATGTCCGACAGGCCGCCGTAGCCGCGCTCGTCGTAGAAGAGCGGCTCGCCGTCCTTCCAGAGCGACTGGTGGGAGTGCATGCCCGAGCCGTTGTCACCGAAGATCGGCTTCGGCATGAAGGTGACGGTCTTGCCGCCCTCCCAGGCCACGTTCTTGATGATGTACTTGAACTTCAGCACGTCGTCAGCGGCCTGCTTCAGCGTGTTGAAGCGGTAGTTGATCTCCTGCTGGCCGGCGGTGCCGACCTCGTGGTGGGCGCGCTCGACCGACAGGCCGACCTCCTCGAGGGCGAGGGTCATCTCGTCGCGCATGTCGGCGAAGTGGTCCACCGGCGGGACGGGGAAGTAGCCGCCCTTGTAGCGCGTCTTGTAGCCCTTGTTGCCACCCTCCTCCTCGCGGCCGGTGTTCCACGCGGCCTCGACGGAGTCGATGTAGTAGTAGCTGGCGTTCTGCTTGGTCTCGAAGCGCACGTCGTCGAAGACGTAGAACTCGGCCTCGGCGCCGAAGTACGCGGTGTCCGCGATGCCGGTCGACTTGAGGTAGGCCTCGGCCTTGGCGGCGATGTTGCGCGGGTCGCGGGAGTACTCCTCGCCCGTGAACGGGTCGACGATGGAGAAGTTGAGGATGAGCGTCTTCTCCTTGCGGAACGGGTCGAGGTAGGCGCTCGTGGGGTCCGGGACCAGCTTCATGTCGGACTCGTGGATGGCCTGGAAGCCGCGGATCGAGGACCCGTCGAACATCTGGCCCTCCTTGAAGAAGTCCGCATCCAGGCTCTTGGCAGGCACGTTGAAGTGCTGCATCACGCCCGGCAGGTCGCAGAAGCGCACGTCGACGAACTTGACGTCCTCGTCCTTGATGAACTTCAGGACCTCGTCAGCATTGCTGAACAAACCAACCTCCTGTGGTGGGGCGGGCGAAACCGCCCAAGGACTCAACTCATGTCGTCCACGACCCTAACGGGTGGGGATTTCTCGGCCATGACCCGAATGTTTCACCGGTGTTACACCGTGAGAGGCTGGCGACGTGGTCGACCGCAGGGACATCGGGTCCTGGCTTGAGGGGCCGGGTTCGCGCTCAGGCGCCTCCTCGGCATACCCCGGCGAGCGGCTCGGTATGCCGCGCGAGGGCGCGGGCTCGATGGGCCGGTTCGGGCGTCGCCTGGTCGGCGTCGTCTTGGACTGGACCGCCTGCCAGCTGATCGCGTTCGCGTTCTTCGGCGTGCCGCTGCCCTTTGCGGGCGTCGCCACCGGTCGCGACACCGCGGTGCTGCTGGCGGTCTTCGCCCTCGAGAACCTGCTCCTCGTCGGAACGCTCGGCTCGACCCTCGGTCACCGCGTCGTGGGGTTGCGGGTCCAGTCCACCGACGGGCGGCTGCCGCGACCGTTCCAGACGCTGGTGCGCACCGTGCTGCTCTGCCTGTTCCTGCCGGCGATGTTCTGGGACAAGGACGGCCGCGGCCTGCACGACAAGGCCGCCGGCACCGTCATCGTCCGGACCTGACCACGACCTCCCGGATCCGCGTCGACGCCTCGGTGAGGATGTCGACGATCTCGCGGGTCTGCTCGCTGGTCAGCCCGTGGCGTTTCCACGCGCTGCGCGCCTCCTGGCGCAGCTGCTGCACCGCCTGCTCGAGCTCGCCCATGGCCCCGCCCTCCCGGGGGTGTGACCACCCGTCGTGGCCGCCCGCGGGCGTCGCCGTACGGCGTGCCTCCTGGGCTGCCGCGCGGAGCTCGGCTCGCAGGTCGCTGGTCTGTCCGCGCACCCGCGAGCGCACCTGCTCCGCCAGCTCGCGCACCGACAGGTCGAGGTCGGACTGCAGGCTGGACAGGTCGTCGGCCCGTGCCCGCACCTCGGCCCGCCCGGCGTCGGTGATGCTGTAGACGGCCTTGCGGCCCTCGTCGGTGCGCTCGACCAGCCCTTCCTCCTCCAGCTTGGCCAGCCGTGGGTACACCGTGCCGGCGCTGGGGGAGTAGAGGCCGTTGAACCGCTGCTCGAGGTCCTGGATGACCTCGTAGCCGTGCCGCGGACCGTCGGCCAGCAGCGAGAGCAGGTAGAGCCGCAGCTGCCCGTGGGCGAACACGGGGCTCATGCGGGGCTCCCCTCGGCAGCGAGCACCACGACGTTGCCGGAGACGGCGCTCGCCTTGAGGCGCAGGCTCCCGGCACCGGCGGCGAGGCGACCGTTGGCAGGGCGGGAGAGCTTGTCGAAGGTCCGGCCGTCGATGACGACCTGCCCCGACGCGAGGCTGGCCTTGACGTCGTACCCGTCGTGCGGGGCCCGCACCGTGACGTCACCCGAGACCGAGCTGGAGGCGATCGTCGTGGTGGCGTTGACGAGGTCGAGCGTCACGTCGCCGCTGACGGTCTTGATGCTCACCTCCGGCACGTCGCTGTGCTGGGCGGTGACCGACCCGGAGACCGTGTTGACCTTGAGCGGCCCGTGCAGCGCGCCGCACTCGATGTCGCCGCTGACGGTGTTGACGTCGACCGGACCGGCGATGTCGTCCAGGGTCATCGACCCGGAGACGGTGTTGGCCTTCGCGCCGCGGCGCAGCCCGGCGAGCAGCCCCGTCGCGCTCACGGTGCTCACCGAGGCCTGGACGTCCTCCGGCACCGAGATGCTCAGCGCCACCCGGTTGTGCTCGAGCCCGTCGAAGGCCTGCCGCACCTTGTCGAGGATGCTCGACCCG
Organism: Pedococcus sp. 2YAF34; assembly: GCF_052114585.1. NCBI lineage: Bacteria > Bacillati > Actinomycetota > Actinomycetes > Micrococcales > Intrasporangiaceae > Pedococcus > Pedococcus sp. 2YAF34. The sequence goes on along the minus strand of NZ_JBFRFA010000026.1, from coordinate 51,330 downwards.
TCGACGCCGTGCGTGATCCTCAGCTTGCTGCCGTCCCAGACGACCTTGAGAGGCATGCCCTGGATCTCGGCGACCTCGATGCGGGCGGTGGGGGAGTCGTCGTGGGTCACGACGTCGACCCGGCCGCCGACGACGGCGACGCTGAGGGCGCGCACCTGCTCGCCGTCGCCGCCGATGTCGAGGACCCGGGGTGAGTCGATGGACCATTCCTGGCTCATGGGAGCTCCTTCCAGTTTCACGTTGTATCGCGTTTGTGGACTCACGTTATATCGCGTTGTTGGGCATGGCAAGACCCAGACCAGCTGGCAGGGCGGGGAGGCAGGTCGGGGAGGCCGATCCGGCAGACTGGGCCGGTGACTTCGCACCGCATCGCCCTGTGCACCTGGTCCGACCCCGCCTACGTCGACCCCGAGCCGCCGCTCGTCGCCGAGCAGCTCACCGCACGCGGTCACCGGGCCGACGTCGTGGTGTGGCACGACGACGTCGACTGGAGCGCCTACGACCTCGTCGTCATCCGCTCGACGTGGGACTACTTCGAGCGGCTCGAGGAGTTCCTGGCCTGGGTCGACCGCGTCGACGTCGAGAGCCGCGTCGTCAACCCGCCCGCCGTCGTGCGCTGGAACGTCCACAAGGGCTACCTCGCCGAGCTCGGGGCGGCGGGGGTGCCCGTTCTGCCGATGCTCGTCGTGCCGCGCGGCGCCGCGGACATCGACGCCCGGATCGCCGCGACCGGCTGGGAGCAGGTGGTCGTCAAGCCGGCCGTCGACGGGGGAGCCCGCAAGGCGGCCCGGGGCGAGGCGACGTCACCCGCCCTTGTCGAGCACGCCCGGGTCGTGGTCGAGCTCGGCGACGTCGTCGTGCAGCCCTACGCGCCGGGCATCGAGGACGGCGAGGTGTCGCTGTTCGTCTTCGGCGGCGAGGTCTCGCACGCCGTCCGCAAGGTGCCGGCCGACGGGGACTACCGCGTCCAGGCGCACCACGGCGGTGCCGAGCACCCCCACACCGCGACCGAGGCAGAGCTGGCCACGGCCCGGGCCGCGCTGGCGGTCGCCCCGGACGGCGTCACCTACGCGCGGGTGGACCTGGTGGAGCACGAGGGCGTGCCGACGGTCATGGAGCTCGAGCTCATCGAGCCGGACCTCTTCCTGCGGATGGATGCCGGTGCGCTCGATCGCTACGTCGACCTCGTGGAGGCCCAGCTCCGGCCTGCCTGACCTCAGCGGCCGCGCATGGCCTTGCGGTCGACGCGGGCGCGCATGGGGTCGGTGCCGGCGGGGATCGGGGGACGCATGCCGCCGAGCGACTTCAGGCGCTTGTTGACCGCCGAGACCTCCTCCTTGGTCAGGACGGGCTTCATGCGGGTCAGCTTGCTGCTGAGCTTGCGCACGGATACCTGGTCGTCGCCGTCACCCACGGAGATCGCGGTCACGGGCACACCGGGCGCCACGCGCTCGACCTTGCGGCGTTCCTGGACGATGAGCTTCTTGCGGCGCGCGTCCGGGCCCTCGGCGACCAGGACCACGCCCGGGCGACCGACGGCGCGGTACACGAACGCGGCCCCGACCATGTCCTCGGGGCGTGTGCCGCGGGCACCGTCAATGGCCACCGGCTCCTGGGAGAAGAACCACCCGCGGCGCAGCGCACCGAGGGCAGCGCCGGCCGCGCCGGGCTGGCCCTCGAGGCTGCGGTAGGCAGCGCGCTCGGCCTTGCGGCTCAGGACCAGGGTCGCGGCGAGCAGGCCGACGGGGATGCTGAGGACCAGCGCGTACTTCCAGTGCCCGAGGAGCAGGCCGATGACGGTGCCGACCACGACGACGGCGACGAAGGCGAACAGCATCCACCAGGGGATGGTCGGGTCGGCCTTGCTGGCCGCGCTGTAGACCTGTCGGACCTGGGCGAACCGTCCCTGCTTTGCGGGGGCGTCTGACTGCTGCTTCTCCTTGCGGGCCATGGGGGTCAGGATACGGGTGTCAGGCAGGGGTTCCCAACGCGGCCGGGCGGCGGGCGGCGACCAGCGACGCAGCCTCCTGGCGGGCGGGGTCGCCCGCGGCGTCGGCGAGGTGCTGCAGGTGCTCGGGGATCTCGCGGCCCCACTTCTTCATGGCCGTCGCCCAGAGGCGGCCGGCCCGGTAGGACGAGCGCACGAGCGGCCCCGCCATGACGCCCTTGAAGCCCATGTCCTCGGCCACCTGGCTCCAGTGCACGAACTCCTCGGGCTTGACCCAGCGGTCGATCGGGTGGTGCAGCTTGGAGGGGCGCAGGTACTGGGTGATGGTGAGGATGTCGCACCCGGCGTCGTGCAGGTCGCGGATGGCCTGCTCGACCTCGTGGTCCTCCTCGCCCATGCCGAGGATGAGGTTGGACTTGGTCACCAGCTGCGCCTCGCGGGCCATCGACAGCACCTTGAGCGACTTGTCGTAGGTGAAGGCGGGGCGGATCTGCTTGAAGATGCGCGGCACGGTCTCGAGGTTGTGCGCGAACACCTCCGGCTGGGCCTCGAAGAGCTGACCGACGAGCTCGGGCTTCGCGCCGAAGTCGGGCGGCAGGATCTCCACGCCGGTGTTGGGGTTCTTCTCGTGGATCTGGCGGATCGTCTCGGCGTAGAGCCACGCCGCGCCGTCGGGCTGGTCGTCGCGGGCGACGCCGGTGACGGTCGAGTAGCGCAGGCCCATCTGGGCGACCGACTCGGCCACCCGGCGGGGCTCGTCACGGTCGAGGGCCTCGGGACGGCCGGTCGCGATGTCGCAGAAGTCGCAGCGGCGGGTGCAGACGTCACCACCGATGAGGAAGGTCGCCTCGCGGTCCTCCCAGCACTCGAAGATGTTGGGACAGCCGGCCTCCTGGCAGACCGTGTGCAGCCCCTCGGTCTTCACCATCGAGTGCAGCTTGGTGTACTCCGGCCCCATCTTGGCGGTCGTGCGGATCCACTCGGGCTTGCGCTCGATCGGCGTCTCGGCGTTGCGTGCCTCGACGCGCAGCAGTCGACGACCCTCGGGTGCGACAGTCACGAAGACTCCCTTGCCTTGCGTTCGGTGCGCCGCCACCGGCCGGTATGCCGGGGGGCACGGGCGCGCCCGGAGGTCACCGGGCGTCCTCCAAGACTACGCCTGCCCCGTTCGAGGTATTCCGCCACCGTCTCGTGGTAGCCGAATACCTCGACCCGGACGGGAGATCCGGCTCAGGCCGCGGCGAGGACGTCCGCGAGGTGCTTCTCGGCATACGGGAGCACGTCCTGGACGGTGACCGCACGCCCGGCCTCGCGGCTGATCGAGCTCACCCCGGCGTCCTCGATGCCGCAGGCGATGATGTTGTCGGCCCACGAGAGGTCGGCGTCGCAGTTGAGGGCGAAGCCGTGCATCGTCACCTGCCGGCTCACGCGGACCCCGATGGCGCCGAGCTTGCGGTCGGGGCCGCGCTCGTCGGCGAGCACCCAGACGCCGCTGCGACCCTCGACCCGGACGGTCTCGACCCCGAAGTCACGGCAGGTGCGGATCATGACCTCCTCGAGCCGGCGGACGTGGGCGACCACGTCGATCGGCACACCGTGCAGCCGCACGATGGGGTAGCCGACGAGCTGTCCGGGACCGTGCCAGGTGATGAGCCCCCCTCGGTCCACGTCGATGACGGGGGTGCCGTCGACGGGGCGCTGGTGCGGCTCGGTGCGCTTGCCGGCGGTGTAGACGGCGTGGTGCTCCAGGAGCAGGACGGTGTCCTCGCCACCTGCCACCACACCGGCATGGACCTCGCGCTGCAGGGCCCAGGCGGCCTCGTAGTCGACGAGGTCCGGGGCGAAGCCGACGTGCTCGAAACGCATGGCTCGACCTTACGCCTGCGTCCCGGCGGCGCCGGGTCGGGCCCTCAGAGGCGCCGGGGCTCCAGCCGCTCCTCGACGGCGCGGTCGCCCTCACGGGTGACGACGTAGGCGCCCTTGCCGTCGACCTCCGACACCGCCTCGACCAGTTCGGTCCCGTGGTAGACGAGGCCGACCCCGTCGTCGGTGCAGTGGGTCGTCGACAGCGTGCCGTCCGCGACGAGCTGGTGGACCAGGGGTCGACGGCGCTCCTCGGAGTCGTAGTGCACGCCGTTGCCGTAGGGGAGCAGGGCCAGGCCGTTGGTGACGGCGCGCAGCTCCGGGCCGAAGGAGTCGGTGGTGCCGCCCTCGTACCAGCAGATCGACCCGGCAGAGACGCCGGACAGCACCACACCGGCCTCCCAGGCGCGGCGGAAGATCTCGTCGAGGCCGTGCACCCGCCAGACGGCCAGCAGGTTGGCCACCGAGCCGCCGTTGACCCAGACGACGTCCTGCTGCAGCAGGTGACCCTCGATGTCCTCGACGTTCGGCATGGAGAACAGGTTGAGGTTGGTCAGGTCGAACCCGGCGACGCCGGCCGCCTCGCCCATCCAGCTGTTGAAGTAGGCCTGGTCGCCGCCGGCCGTGCCGAGGTGGGTCACGCGTGGCGCCCGTCCGTCGACCCCGGAGAGCTCGACGGCGTGGTGCACCAGGGCGTTGAACTCCAGGCGGGTTCGGGAGCCGTAGCGGTAACCACCGGAGGTGGCGAGGATGGTCGGCTGGTCGGCAGGCATGACCCGACTCTAGGGGCCTGTGGACAACCGCCCGGGTGCCGGGTCGGGCGTCGGCAGACTGGCCGGATGGGAGCGACGGAAGGCAGCGAGGGGCAGCCGGGTGTGCCGCCGCATGTCCCGGGCTACCGGCTCGGCGACCTGCTGGGCGCCGGCGGCACCGGCACGGTCTGGGCGGCGACCCGGGAGGCCGACGGGGCACAATGTGCGGTCAAGGTCGTCGCGGTGGGGACCGATGCCGACACCTCCGCGGCGGCACGCGAGCTCGCGGTGCTCGGCCGGGTGGACGTGGAGGGGCTCGTGGGCTTCCACGAGGCGGTCGCCCTGGGCGACGAGGGAGCGGCCTCGATCGCGCTCGTGCTCGACCACGTCGGCGGCGGCTCGCTCGAACGGGTCGTGCGCGCCCGCGGTCGGCTCAGCGTGGGCGAGTCGGTCACGGTGCTCGCCCCGGTTGCCCGCACGTTGGCCGGACTGCACGCGCTGGGGGTCACCCACGGCGACGTCAGCCCCGCCAACGTGCTGTTCGAGCGCTCGGGCCGGCCACTGTTGGGCGACCTCGGGGTGGCGCGGCTCGCGGGCGAAGGCTGGGCAGACGCCTACGGCACCGACGGGTTCGTGGCGCCCGAGGTCCTCGACGGGGCCCCGGTGGGCCCCGCCGCCGACGTGTATGCCGTGGGTGCCCTGGCCTGGTACTGCGTGACCGGGGCGCCACCGGGGCCTGCTGCGCTGCGGCCCCCGCTCGAGTCGCTCGTGCCGGACCTTCCCCCCGCATGGCTCGACGCGACGCGGCTGGCCCTGAGGGGCGATCCCGAGGTCCGGCCCACCGCCGCGGAGCTCGCCCTCACGTACTTCGACGCCGCCGCCTGCGAACCGCTGCGGCTCGTCGTGGGCACGGACGACACCTCGATGCTGACGCACCGGCTGCGCAACGCCCCAGCCCCCGCTCCGGCCCCGCCGTCCCGACAGGCTGAGCGTGTGGGTCTGCCGCGCGCGGCTCTGGCACGTCTACTTCACAGGGTTCGGGTCGCCCGGCCCGGGGCGCGGACGACGCGCGCGGTGGCCACCACCACGGCACTGCTCCTCCTGCTCGGCACCGGGGGCCTCATGGCGGCCGGGACGGTGGCGGCACCGCGGTGGCTGTCGCCCGACGGCCGGCGCGCGGAGCCCACGACGTCGCAGGCCCCGGCGGGTGCGAGCGAAGCCCCCGGCCCGACCCCCGACCCGACGCGCGACCCGAGCCCTGCCCCTCCGTCCGACCCGCAGCTGGACCCGTCGGCGCCCCGGGACCGGGCGCAGCGGCTGATGCAGGCGCTGTCGGACCTGCGGGCGCGTGCCATGGAGTCGAGGGCGGCGGCCGACCTCGACCACCTGGACGCGCCCGGGTCACCGGCCCTCGCCGCCGACACCGCGACGCTGGCCGGCCTGCGGCAGGTGGGGCAGTCCTACGAAGGGGTGCACCTGGTCGTGCGCCGGGCCGACGCGACGACGGTCGCCCGGGGGTCCGCCACCGTCGAGGCGGTCGTGGACACCGCGGCGTACCGCGTCGTGACGGCCGGCTCGAGCAGCACCCGGGCGGCGGTGGCAGGCCAGCGGTTGAGGTTCGAGCTGGTCTGGACCGGAGATCGCTGGCTCGTGGCCCGGGTCGGCGCCGTTCCCGGGACAGGGTGACGTGGCGACCGGGGGAGGGAGCGGCTAGTCCTGGGCGTCCTGCGAGAGCGCCCAGCGCAGTGCCGAGTCGATGGTGGGGTCGGCGTGGACGAACCCCGAGGCGGGGAGGCGCTCGGCGACGACCCGCTTGCTCGTGAGGATCTCGTCGGAGAAACCGCCCAGCACCAGCTTGATCCCGAATGCAGGCGCCGGGAAGACCGCCGGCCGGTGGAGCTGCTTGCCGAGGGCCCGGGCGATGTCGAGCTGCCGGGCGGGCAGGGGAGCGACGAGGTTGACGGGCCCTTCGACCTCGGGGTGGTCGACCAGGTGCACCAGCGCAGCGACGGTGTCGCGCAACGAGATCCACGGCCACCACTGCTGCCCGCTGCCCAGCGGGCCGAGGATCCCCAACCGGGCCAGCGGCAGCATCCGGGCCAGCGCTCCGCCCTTCGGGGACAGCACGATGCCGGTGCGCGGATGGGCCACGGCGAGCCCCGCCTCGCGGGCCGGGTCGGCGGCGGCCTCCCACGCACGGACGACCTCGCTGAGGAACCCGTTGCCGAAGGAGGACTGCTCGGTGAGCACCTCGTCGCCGCGGTCGCCGTACACACCGACCGCGGAGCCGCTCACCAGCCGCACCGGCTCCCCGAGGTCGGCGAGAGCCTTGGCGATCGTCTGCGTGCCGTCGACCCGTGAGCCGAGGATCTGCTGCTGGTAGGACGGCGTCCACCGGTGGTCGCCGACCCCGGCGCCCGCCAGGTGCACGACCGCCGTGACCCCGGTGAGGTCAGCCGGGGCGAGCAGGTGCGCGGCCGGGTCCCAACGCACCTCGTCGGGAGCCTGGACCGGGCGTCGCACGAGGCGCACCACCTCGTCCCCCCGCCCACGCAGGTATGACGACAGCGCGCTGCCGATCAGTCCGGTGGAACCGGTGATGGCAACGCGCTGCGGCATGTCACTCCTGCGGTCGAGCGGGGTGGGCCGGACGCGCCGGCCCACCCCTCAGCGGGTCAGAGCCCGAGGTCGGACTCGAAGTGGCCGTCCTCGAGGCGCGTCTTCATCGTGGTGAGGAAGCGCGCCGCGTCGGCACCGTCGACGACCCGGTGGTCGTAGGACAGGGCCAGGTAGACCATCGAGCGGATGGCGATCGTCTCGCCGCCCTCGCCGTCGGAGACCACGACCGGGCGCTTGACGACCGCGCCGGTGCCGAGGATGGCGACGTTGGGCTGGTTGATGATCGGGGTGTCGAAGAGCGCGCCGCGGCTGCCGGTGTTGGTCAGCGTGAACGTGCCGCCGCCGAGCTCGTCGGGCCCGATCTTGTTGGTACGGGTGCGCTCGGCGAGGTCGGCGATCTTGCGGGCCAGCCCGGCGATGTTGAGGTCACCGGCGTCCTTGATCACCGGGACGAGCAGGCCCCGCTCGGTGTCGACCGCGACGCCGAGGTTCTCGGTGCCGTGGTAGGTCACCTCGGTGCCCTCGACGCTGGAGTTGACCGACGGGTGGGCCTTGAGCGCCTCGACGGCGGCGAGCGCGAAGAACGGCAGGAAGCTGAGCTTGGTGCCCTCGCGCTGCTCGAACTCCGACTTCGCCTTGGCCCGCAGGCGCGCGATCTTCGTGACGTCGACCTCGACCACGGTGGTCAGCTGCGCGGACACCTGCAGCGACTCGACCATGCGCTTGGCGATGGTCTGGCGCAGGCGCGACATCTTCTCTGTGGTCCCGCGCTTGGGGGAGACCGCCGCGGAGCCGGCCGAGGGGGCCGAAGACGCAGCCTGAGCCGCGGAGGCAGCCGGTGCAGCAGCGGAGGCCGGTGCCGGGGCCTTGGCGGCCTCCTCGGCGGCCTTCGCCGCGTCGAGGACGTCCTGCTTGCGGATGCGGCCGCCGACGCCGGTGCCCTTGAGCGAGCCCAGGTCGACCTTGTTCTCGGCCGCGAGCTTGCGCACCAGCGGGGTGACGTAGGACGAGGCGTCCTGGCTGTCTCCCGAGGGCTGCGCGGCCGGTGCCTGGGACTGCTGGGGTGCGGCCTGCTGAGCCGGAGCCGACTGGGCGGCGGGGGCCTGCTGCTGGGGCGCCTCCTGCTTCGGCTGCTCCTGCGGCGCCTCCTGCGGCGCCTCCTGCTTCGGGGCTTCCTCCTTCGGGGCCTCGGGCTCGGGAGCCTGCTCCTGCTTCGACTCCTCCTGCGGGGCCGCGGCGGGGGCGCTGTCGCCGGAGCCACCGGCTGAGCCACCGATGACGGCCAGGTCGCCGCCGACCGGGACGGTGTCGTCCTCCTGGACGAGGATCTTGGTCAGGGTGCCGGCGAACGGCGAGGGGATCTCGGTGTCGACCTTGTCGGTGGAGACCTCGAGCAACGGCTCGTCGACCTCGACGGTGTCGCCCTCGGCCTTGAGCCAGCGGGTCACGGTGCCCTCGGTGACGGACTCGCCGAGCGCCGGCATCGTCACCGTCTCGCCGGAGCCGCCACCGGAACCGCCGTCGCCCGAACCACCCTGGGCGGCCGGAGCGGAGTCCTGCTGGCCTTGCCCCTGCTGGCCCTGCTCGGGCTCGGACGTCGACTCCTGGGGCGCCTGCTCGGTCGAGGGAGCCTCGGCCGGCGGCTCCTCGGAACCGGCGGACGCCTGCTCCTGCGAGGCCTCGGCACCAGCGTCCTGCTGGCCACCCTGCTGGTCGGACTGCTCGCCACCGCCGGAGCTGCCGTCGCCAACGACGGCGAGGTCGGCGCCGACCGGCACCGTGTCGTCCTCCTGCGCGAGGATCTCCTGCAGCACGCCCGCGACGGGCGAGGGGATCTCCGTGTCGACCTTGTCGGTGGACACCTCGAGCAGTGGCTCGTCGACCTCGACGGTGTCGCCGACGTTCTTCAGCCAGCGCGTCACGGTGCCTTCGGTGACCGACTCACCCAGGGCCGGCATGGTCACGCGTTCAGACATGTGCCTCTATCTCCTTGTTTCGTGTTCGCTGGCGGATCAGCAGTACGTCTAGTTGTGGGCGTGCAGGGGCTTGCCGGCGAGCGCGAGGTGGGCCTCGCCGAGCGCCTCGTTCTGCGTCGGGTGCGCGTGGACGAGCGCGGCGACGTCCTCCGGGAACGCCTCCCAGTTGTAGATCAGCTGGGCCTCCCCGATCTGCTCGCCCATGCGGGCGCCGACCATGTGGACACCGACGACCGGGCCGTCCTTCTCGCGGACGAGCTTGACGAAGCCGGCGGTCTGCAGGATCTGGGACTTGCCGTTGCCGCCGAGGTTGTACTCGTAGGTCTCGACCTCGCCGTACTTCTCCCGGGCCTGGGCCTCGGTGAGCCCGACGGAGGCGATCTCGGGGTCGCAGTAGGTGACCCGCGGGATACCGAGCTCGTCGATCGGCGTGGGGGACAGGCCGGCGATCTCCTCGGCGACGAAGATGCCCTGGGCGAACCCTCGGTGGGCGAGCTGCAGGCCCGGCACGATGTCGCCGACGGCGTAGACACCCTCGACACCGGTGCGCAGGCGCTCGTCGGTGGTGACGAAGCCGCGGTCGAGGCGCACGCCCGCCTCGGCGTACCCGAGCCCGTCGGTGACCGGGCCGCGGCCGACGGCGACGAGCAGCAGGTCGGCCTCGATCGAGGAGCCGTCCTCGAGCGAGACCGTCACGGTGTCACCGGACTGCGTCGCGCCCGCGAACTTCACCCCGGTCCTGAACGCGATCTTGCGCTTGCGGAACGAGCGCTCGAGCGTCTTGGAGACGGCCTCGTCCTCGGCGGCCACCAGCCGGGGCAGCGCCTCGACGATGGTGACCTCGGAGCCGAAGGAGCGGAACACCGACGCGAACTCGACGCCGATGACGCCACCGCCGAGGACCACGACACGCGGCGGGACGAAGTCGAGCGACAGCGCCTGCTCGCTGGTCATGACCCGGCCGCCGATCTCGAGGCCGGGCAGCGACTTGGCGTAGGAGCCGGTGGCGAGGACGACGTTGCGACCGGTGACCCGGCGACCGCCGACCTCGACGGTGGAACGGTCGACCAGGCGTCCCTCGCCCTCGACCAGCTCGATCTTGTGGGCCTTGGCCAGGCCCTGCAGGCCCTTGTAGAGGCGTCCGACGACGCCGTCCTTGTAGGCGTTGACGCCGGACATGTCGATCGACTCGAACGTCGACTTCACGCCGAACTGCGCACCCTCGCGGGCGGTGTCCGCGACCTCGGCGGCGTGCAGCAGCGCCTTGGTGGGGATGCAGCCGACGTGCAGGCACGTGCCCCCGAGCTTGCCCTTCTCGACGAGGGCGACGGTGAGCCCGAGCTCGGCGGCGCGGAAGGCGCAGGCGTAGCCGCCACTACCCCCACCCAGGATGACGACGTCGAAGGTGGTCTCGGCGTCAGCCGGCATGCTCGCTCCCTTGCGTGGTGGGCACTGGACGGTCGTTGACGACCGGCAGCGAGGTCAGGTCGTGACCAGACGCGATCGACACAGAGCATCTTGTCACTGTTCGGCCTGCGGGGTGCAAGCAGGTCCAGCGTTCGCGGACCGCACGGCGCGTACGGCGCAGATGCCCGCCCGCGCGGGTCGCCGCCCCGTATCGTGTGGCCATGGCGTGGTGGAAGCGGGGACGCAAGGGCCGGGGTCGTGGGCCCTCCGACGGACCCAACATGGCAGTCGACCAACGCGCCGTACGGGCGCACCTGGCCGACTTCGCGGCGACCCGTCGTGGGGTCGAGGCCTACGTCGAGCCGCCGACCAACGTCACCGCGACCACCGTCATCCTCATCGCGCACGACGGTGAGTGGACCCGCCGCGCGGCGGGCACGCGGCAGTCCGCCTTCGACCTGGCCGCGAGCCTGGGGGTGCCCGTGTACGACGTGCTGCAGACCGGGTACCCGAACCGCATGCGCGAGTGGAACTCGCGCCAGCGCAAGAAGGACTGACACCGCAGGCCGCTCGGCGGCGCAGGGCATATGTGCTGGTGCCCGCCCGTGACGAGGTGCGAGGCTGGAGGTCCGGCGGGTCCGCACGCGGCCCGCTCCGCACGAGGAGCAGGAGTCACCATGGCCAAGTCCGACGGCGCACGGTCGCAGGGGAGTGCCGGTCCCAGCGACGAGATGAAGCGCAAGTTCCGCGAGGCCCTGGACAAGAAGCGCTCGCACGCCGGCAAGGACGTCTCCGACGACCACGAGCACGGCAAGGTGGACCACGCCCAGGGCGCTGCCACCTCGGCGACGCAGCAGATGTTCCGCCGCAAGAGCGGCGGCTGAGCCGCACCGCCACGCACGGAGGGGCCCGTCCGACTCGGACGGGCCCCTCTGTGCGTCAGCGCCGGTGTGCGCTTCGCGCCTGCGTACTGTGCGTCAGCCGGCGTAGCCCTCGACCAGCGAGAGCAGCGTGCCGACGCCGAACCCGGTGCCGCCCTTGGGGGTGTAGCCCCACGGGGAGCCCTCGTTGAAGGAGGGGCCGGCGATGTCGACGTGTGCCCACGGCGTGCCCTCGGTGACGAACTCGCCGAGGAACAGGCCGGCCGTCAGCATGCCGCCCCAGCGCTCACCCTTGTGGGAGAGGTCGGCGACCGACGACTCGAGCTGCGGACGCAGGTCCTCCGGCAGCGGCATCGGCCAGGCGGTCTCACCGGCGGTGTCGGCGGCAGCCCGGACGCGGTCGCGGAAGGTGTCGTCGTTGGCCATGATCCCGGCGACGCGGGCGCCGAGGGCGACCATCTGGGCGCCGGTGAGGGTGGCGATGTCGACGATGGCGTCGGGGGCGGACTCGGCGGCGAGGCAGATGCCGTCACCGAGGACCATGCGGCCCTCGGCATCAGTGTCGATGACCTCCACGGTGGTGCCGTTGCGCATGGTGACGACGTCGCCGGGGCGCTGGGCCGAGCCGCTGGGCATGTTCTCGGCGAGGCACAGGTAGCCGGTGACGGCGACCGGCAGGCCGAGCTGGGCGGCGGCGAACACGGTGGCCGCCACGGCGGCGGCGCCGGCCATGTCCGACTTCATGCTCAGCATGGAGGCCGGCGGCTTGATGCAGAGGCCGCCGGAGTCGAAGGTGATGCCCTTGCCGACGAGGGCGACCGAGTGGGTGGCCTTGGCCGGGGCCCACGTCAGCGTGACGATGCGGGGCGGGCGCACCGAGCCCTGGCCGACCCCCACGATGCCGCCGAAGCCGCCCTTCTCGAGAGCCTTCTCGTCGAGCACCTTGACGGTGACCTTGGCCTTGCCGGCGCTGCTGCGCTCCTTGACCGAGTCGGCGAACGACTGCGGGAACAGCAGGTTGGGCGGGGTGTTGACGAGGTCGCGCGCGTAGGCCTTCGCGTCGGCGAGCACCGCGGCGCGGGTCGCGGCGGCCTTGACGGCCTTGTCCTTCGCCTGCCCGGTGACGACGGTGACGGCGCTGACGCCCTCGTCGGCGGCCTTGCCCTTGGCCGCCTTGTCCTTCGTGTCCTTGCCCGGGCCGCGCACCCCCGCGTAGCGGTAGGCCCCGAGGGCGGCGCCCTCGGCGACGGCGGCGACTGCCGCGACATCCTCCGAGGGCAGGGCGACGACGACCTTGGCGGCGTTCTTCAGTGAGCGCACGGCGGCACCGGCTGCGCGGCGCAGCACCTCGTCACCGACGCCGGCTCCGTCCGCGGCCGAGCCGAGCCCGGTGAGGACGACGCGGCTCGCCGCGACACCGGGGACGGCCGCGACCGTGAGGACCTCCTCGGCCTTGCCCGTGGCGTGGAGGGCGGCGAGCTGGGCCGAGAGGTGGCGCTCTGCGTCACTGGGCAGGCCGTGGCCGGCGGCCAAGGCGGCGGAGCGCTCGCCGGCGACCGTGCCGAGGACGAGGGCGTCCGCCTTGAGGTCGTGGGCGGCGCGGTCGGAAACGCTGACGGTGGTCACGTTCGCATCCTTCGAGGTGTGTGGGGTGGTCCCTGCTGCGCGCAGGATATCCGTGCCGTCGGGACGCTGCCCGCGGGGCGGTAGCGTTCGACCCATGAGCGACGCAGCCCTGAAGACCTCGCCCCTGCACGACCGGCACGTGGCCCTCGGGGCCAAGATGGCGGACTTCGGCGGCTGGGAGATGCCGATCGAGTACCCCGGCGGCGGCGTCGTCCGCGAGCACACCGCGGTCCGCACCTCCGTGGGGCTCTTCGACGTCTCGCACCTCGGCAAGGCGCGCGTGTCCGGCCCCGGCGCCCGTGACTTCGTCAACTCCTGCCTGGCCAACGACCTCGGGCGCATCCACGAGGGCAAGGCGCAGTACACGCTCTGCTGCGACGAGGACGGCGGTGTCGTCGACGACCTCATCGCCTACCTGCGCAGCGACGAGGACGTGTTCCTCATCCCCAACGCCGCCAACACCGCCGAGGTCGTGCGCCTGCTGTCCGCAGCCGCGCCCGAGGGCATCGTCGTCGAGGACCTGCACGAGTCCTACGGCGTCATCGCGGTGCAGGGCACGAAGTCCGACGAGGTGCTCGACGCCCTCGGCCTGCCGTCCGGCCACGAGTACATGTCGTTCGTCGAGACGGACTGGAACGGCCTGCCCGTCATCGTCTGCCGCACCGGCTACACCGGCGAGCGCGGCTACGAGCTCGTGCCGGCGTGGGACGTCGCGGGAGAGCTGTGGGACGCCCTCGTCGAGGCGGCGAAGCCCTACGACGGGCTGCCCTGCGGCCTCGGCGCCCGCGACACCCTGCGCACCGAGATGGGCTACGCCCTGCACGGCAACGAGCTGTCCCGCTCCATCACTCCCGTGCAGGCGCGGGTCGGCTGGGCGGTCGGCTGGAAGAAGGACACCTTCTGGGGCAAGGACGCCCTCGTCGCCGAGAAGGCAGCCGGCCCGGCCCGGGTGGCCTGGGGCCTGCTGGCCACCGGTCGCGGCATCCCGCGCGCCCACTGCGAGGTCAAGGTGGACGGCCAGGTCGTGGGCGAGGTGACGTCAGGGACCTTCAGCCCCACCCTGCGCAACGGCATCGCGCTCGCCCTGCTCGCGCCGTCGGTCGCCGAGGGCGACGAGGTCGTCATCGACGTGCGCGGCCGCGAGGTCCCGGCGACGGTGGTCAAGCCCCCGTTCGTCACCGTCGACGTGCGCGAGGGCTGAGGACCGGCGACCGGTATGGCGTCGCACTCCTACCGTGCGCAGGTGCGCTGGGAGGGCTCGACAGGTGCGGGGTACCGCGAGTACCCGCGCGCCCACTCGGCATCCGTGCCCCCGGCGCCTGAGGGCTTCGACCTGTCCGCGGACCCGCAGTTCCGCGGCGACGCCGACCTGCCCAACCCCGAGCAGCTGCTCGTCCTCGCGGCGTCGTCGTGCCAGCTCCTGTCGTTCCTCGCGGTCGCCGCGCGGGCCGCGGTCGACGTCGTGGGCTACGCCGATGACGCCTCGGGCGAGATGCCGCCGGACGCCAAGCCGCTGCGCATCACGCGCATCGTCCTGCGGCCGGTGGTGACGGTGCGCGGTGAGGTCGAGGTGGCGGTCGTCGAGCGGCTGCTCCACCAGGCCCACGAGGAGTGCTATGTCGCCAGCTCGCTGCGCTCGGAGGTCGTGCTGGAGCCCGAGGTCCGCCGCGCCTGAGGTGCAGTCCAGGGCCCGCCGGGTAGCCAGGGCGTCGACCGTGGGGCGTTGTCGGTGGTCGCGGCTAGCGTGACCGGGATGAGGTTCGGGTTCGTGGTGCCGTTCGCCGACGCGCGGGAGTTCGCCGAGCTCGCCACCCTCGGTGAGCAGCACGGGTGGGACGGCGTGTTCACGTGGGAGTCGCTGTACGGCGAGCACGCGTGGGTGACGCTGGGCGCCGCCGCGATGACCACGTCACGGATCCGGTTCGGGACCCTCCTCACCCCGGTCTCCCGCCACCGCCCGTGGGACCTCGCCTCGATGGTGAGCACGGTCGACCGGCTCAGCGGCGGCCGCGTGGTCATGTGCGCCGGGCTCGGCGCGCTGCACCCGGGCTGGACGCGGTTCGAGCCCGACGAGGGCCGGCGGGTGCGCGCGGAGAAGCTCGACGAGGGGCTGACGGTGCTCAGCGGCCTGCTCGGCGACGAGGAGTTCACCTTCGACGGGCGGCACTTCCCGGTGGGTCCGACCGGACCCGGTGGGCCGCCGGGCCCGCCGCCGCCGGTGCAGCGACCGCACCCTCCGGTCTGGGTCGTGGGCGCCTACCGTCGCGGCCGGACGCGGCAGCCCTCGCTGGAGCGTGCCGCCCGCTGGGACGGGCTGCTCGTGTCGGTCGTCGGTGACGAGCCGCTGGAGCCCGGGACGGCAGTCGACCTCGAGACCTACGGCCGGGTCGTGCAGACCGTCCGCGGCATCCGCGAGGACGCCGGCCTGTCCTGGGAGGGCTACGACGTCGTGGTGGAGGCAGACAGCTCAGGCGAGTTCGTGCAGCTCGAGGGCACGCCGGCCGACTGGCAGGAGGTCGGGGCGACGTGGTGGGTCGAGAGCTGGTGGAGCGTCACGCCGGGTCCCGAGGGGCTGGCTGAGGTGCGCCGTCGCGTCGAGGCCGGCCCGCCGAGTGGGCCCGGCTGACCCGGGGGTCAGGCCGGGGTGCGGCCTACGGCTGCCACGAGCCGGTCCACCGTGAGGTAGGGCAGCGGCCGGACGACTTTGGCCACCTGAGGGGCGAAGGCGGGGGAGTCGAGCAGGACCGTGGTGCTCGGGCCGTCGGCCACCAGCTCGCCCTCGGCGAGGACCGCCACCCGGGTCGCCACCTCCGCGGCCAGCTCCACGTCGTGCGTGGCCAGCACCACGGCGACCCCGCCCTTCGCGGCACGCCGCAGGAGCACCGCCAGCCGGCCCTTCGCGCCGTAGTCGAGCCCCCGGGTCGGCTCGTCCAGGAGCACGACCTCGACCTCCCCGGCGAGCACAGGGCCCAGGACCGTCGCGAGGACGAGGCACATCTGCTGGCCCTGCGACAGCTCGCTCGGGCGCCGGGCGTGGTCGAGGTCCGGGGAGAGGTCGCGCAGCACGTCCGCAGTGGTGCCGTGCGCGAGGGCGTGCTCGAGGTCCGCAGCGTCCAGTAGGTCGGAGACCGTGCGGTCTGGCGCCGTCTGGCGCAGGACCGCGCCGGGGTCCTGTGGCGACAGGGCCACCTGCACCGTGCGGCCGGTGCTGCTCGACGGGAGCGCGCGCACGCGACCCGTGGTGGGTCGCAGGCTGCCCGTCAGCGCGTGGAGCAGGGTCGACTTGCCGGCGCCGTTGCGCCCCATGAGCGCCACCACCTCACCGGGGGACACCGCGAGGTCGACGCCCCGCAGCGCCACGGCACCGTCGCGCACGACCCCGAGGCCGCTGGCGGAGATGACCGGCGTCCCGGATGCCGGCGTGCGTGCGGAAGGTGCCGATGCCGATGCCGATGCGGGTGCGGATCCTGACGCCCATGCGGCCGCGGCCGCCTCCAGGGTGGCGGGCAGGTCGCGTGCGGCGCGGCGGGCGTCCCTGACCGAGAGGGGCAGCGGGTCCCAGCCCAGCGCCCGGCCGAGGGCCACCAGCGGGGGGTGGATGCTCGAGACCGCCATCGCCTGCTCCGGTGAGAGCAGCGCGCTCGTGCCGTCACCGCCGACGAGCAGGACCGAGTCGGCGTGGTGGACGACCCGCTCGAGGCGGTGCTCGGAGAGCAGCACGGTGACGCCGACGTCGTGCACCAGCCGGTGGAGCGCAGCCAGGACGTCCTCGGCGGCGACCGGGTCCAAGGCAGACGTGGGCTCGTCGAGCACCAGGACGCGGGGACCTGCGACGAGGGCCGCAGCGATGGCGACGCGCTGCTGCTCGCCGCCGGAGAGCCGGTCGAGCGGGCGGGCGCGCAGGGGCGTCAGGGCGAGCAGGTCGAGGGCCTCCTCGACCCGCCGCCGACCGCCGTGCGCGTCGTGCGCGCCGGGCCGGACGTGGCGCGCGACCTCGCCCTCCACCGTGTCGGCGGCGAACACCGAGGCCGGGTCCTGCGGCACCCAGCCCACCAGCGCGGCGAGGGCACCGGCGTCCAGGTCACGAAGGTCCACACCGTCCACGAGCACCCGGCCGGACGTCATGCAACGGCGGGCGTGCTCGCCGTCGCCCAGGCACCGCAGCAGCGAGGTCTTGCCGGAGCCGGTGGGCCCGACGACCAGCACGAGCTCGCCCTCGGGGACCTCGAGGGTCAGGTCCCGCAGCGCCGGCCGCGCGCCGTACGCCACGCTCACCCGCTCGAGGACGATCACAACGTCGAACCGTCGCAGCCGGTCCCGCGGGTGTCAAAGCCGGCCGCGGGCCGAGGAGCGAGGCGACGGTCGGTGGCGCCGCCTACAGTGGCGCCATGAGCGATGCGTGGACGTGGACCTATCTCGACGCCGACGGACGGGAGATGTCGGGGGAGCAGCTCGTGACGACGGCGTTCCCGTCGCAGTCCGACGCCGAGAACTGGTTCGGGGAGACGTGGCACGAGCTCGGCGAGGCGGGCGTCGACGCCGTTGTGCTGCACCACGAGGGAAGCGTCGTCTACGGCCCGATGAGCCTGCGCGCCGCCGAGTAGGTCAGGCGGGGAACTCGCCGCGCTTGACGAGCACGCGCGGCATCCGCGAGCGGCGGATCTGGAAGCCTCGCATCACGGCGTACATGGCCAGCCCGCGACCCACCTTGTCGGCGCCGAACTTCGCGACGAGGCGCTGCTTGAGGCGGCGCCACATGAGCCACGAGTCGATCGCCGCGGCGAAGAGCAGGCCGTAGACGCCGATCGACACGGCGGCGAAGACCCACGGCAGCTTCAGGAACGACAGCGCCAGGACGACGATCATCACCGGGAGCATGATCTCGCCGAGGTTCCAGCGCGCGTCGACGTAGTCGCGGATGTAGCGGCGCACGGGGCCCTTGTCGCGGGCAGGCAGGTGCGCGTCGTCACCGGTCGCCATGGCCTGCCGCTGCAGCAGGGCCGCCTCCCGACGCTTGGCGCGGTCGAGGTTCTTGGCCTCCTTGCGGTCCGCGACGACGAGAGGACGCTTGCGAGCCGCCTCCTGGTCCCGGCGCTTGGGCGTGGGCCGGTTCTTGGCGCCCTCGCGGGGCGTGCGGTCGAGCGTGGAGGTCTGCTGCTCGTTGAGGGTCTTCTGGCGTCCGAACACGTGCCCACTGTATGCCGCGACGGCACCTTCCCCGGAATCGTCCGAGGAGGCACCCGTTAGGCTCCCCGCCGTGACCGACGACGTGCTCAGCCCCGACCAGGTTTCCGCCCTCAAGGCCACGGTGGCCGACCTCATGCCCGGCCTGCGCGCCGACCTCGAGGCGCTCACCCGGATCCCGAGCGTCAGCCTCGACGCCTTCGACCAGGCCCACGTGGAGGCCAGCGCGGAGGCGACCGCCGAGCTGCTGCGCGCCGAGGGCCTCCAGGTCGAGATCGTCCGCGAGGGTGGCCGACCCGCCGTCATCGGGCACATCGACGGGCCCGAGGGTGCCCCGACCGTGATGCTCTACGCCCACCACGACGTGCAGCCGCCCGGCGACGACAAGGACTGGGACAGCGCACCCTTCGAGCCGACCGAGCGCGACGGGCGGCTCTACGGCCGCGGTGCCGCCGACGACAAGGCCGGGATCATGGCCCACCTCGCCGCGCTGCGCGCCCACCGCGACCGGCTGCCCGTCGGCGTCACCGTCTTCGTCGAGGGCGAGGAGGAGATCGRCTCCGACTCCCTGCCGACGATCCTCGAGCGCCACGGCGAGAAGCTGCGCGCCGACGCCATCGTCCTGGCCGACTCGACCAACTGGGCCATCGGTGAGCCCGCCCTGACCACGACCCTGCGGGGCCTCATCCGCGTCGTCGTCACCGTCACGACCCTCGACCACGGCATCCACTCCGGCATGTTCGGCGGTGCCGTCCCCGACGCGGTCACGGCGCTGGTGCGCCTGCTCGCGACCCTGCACGACGACGCCGGCGACGTCGCCATCGCGGGCCTGCGCTCCGGTACGGCGAGCCAGCTCGACTTCGACGAGGCCCGCCTGCGCGAGGAGTCGGGGCTGCTCGACGGCGTCGAGGTCATCGGCACCGGCTCGCTGCTCGACCGCATCTGGGCGAAGCCGACCGCCACCGTCATCGGCATCGACGCACCGTCGGTCGCGAAGTCGTCCAACACCCTGGTGCCGACCGCGAGCGCGAAGGTCTCGATCCGGCTCGCCCCCGACGAGGACCCGATGGACGCCTATGCGGCGGTGCAGCGGCACGTCGAGGCCAACATCCAGTGGGGCGCCAAGGTCGAGGTGCACCTCGACGACCAGGGCTCGGGCTTCGCCGCGGACGCCGACGGACCGGTCTACGACCAGGCCCGCGCGGCGTTCACCGACGCCTGGGGCGTCGAGCCGGTCGACATCGGCGTGGGCGGCTCGATCCCGTTCGTCGCGGCGTTCGCCGAGAAGTTCCCGCAGGCCGCCATCCTCGTCACCGGCGTCGAGGACCCTGACACCCGCGCCCACGGTGCCAACGAGTCGCTCCACCTCGGCGAGTTCGAGAAGGTGTGCGCCGCCGAGGCGCTGCTCCTCGCCCGCCTGGGGGCCATGCCCCGCTGAGCCTGCCGCGCTGCGACCCGGGCACGGTCCGGTTAGGTTCGTGGCCATGGTGACCACCACGGCCAAGGGCTATGTCGAACCCTCGTACGAGCGCGACACCCGCTACATCGACGACCGCATCACCGTCTCCGGCGACGGCGAGCGCGAGTGGCCCGTGGAGGCCGGTCGCTACCGCCTCGTCGCGGCCCGGGCCTGTCCCTGGGCCAACCGCACCATCATCGTGCGGCGTCTGCTCGGGCTCGAGGACGCGATCTCCCTGGGGTTGTGCGGACCGACGCACGACGAGGACAGCTGGACGTTCGACCTCGACCCCGGCGGGGTGGACCCGGTGCTCGGGATCCCGCGGCTCAAGGACGCCTACGAGGCGCGTCAGCCGGGCTATCCCCGTGGCATCACGGTCCCCGCCCTCGTGGAGGTGGACAGCGGCGAGGTCGTCACCAACGACTTCGCCCAGATGACGCTGGACTTCTCCACGCAGTGGGGCGCCCACCACCGCGAGGGTGCGCCCGACCTCTACCCCGAGGACCTGCGCGAGGAGATGGACGAGGTGATGCAGCGCGTCTACACCGAGGTCAACAACGGGGTCTACCGCTGTGGCTTCGCGGGCACGCAGGAGGCCTACGACCAGGCGTACGACCGCCTCTTCACCGCGCTCGACTGGCTCGAGGACCGCCTCACCGACCGGCGCTACCTGATGGGTGGCTCCATCACCGAGGCCGATGTGCGGCTGTTCACGACCCTGGCGCGGTTCGACCCGGTCTACCACGGCCACTTCAAGTCCAACCGGTCCAAGCTCAGCGAGATGCCGGTGCTGTGGGCCTACGCCCGGGACCTGTTCCAGACGCCCGGGTTCGGCGACACCACCGACTTCGCGCAGATCAAGCGGCACTACTACGTGGTCCACCACGACATCAACCCGACCGGCATCGTCCCGGCCGGCCCCGACCTGTCCGGCTGGCTGACCGAGCACGGGCGCGAGGCCCTGGGCGGTCGACCGTTCGGTGGCGGCACCCCGCCGGGGCCGGTGCGCGAGGGGGAGGCCGTCGCTTCCGAGGGCCGGCCGTGAGCGGCCGCGCCCATGACGTCGTGGTCTACGGCGCCACGGGTTTCGTCGGACGCCTGCTGGCCGAGTACCTCGCCGAGCACGCTCCCTCCGGCACCCGCATCGCCCTGGCCGGTCGTTCCCGCACCCGGCTCGAGGAGGCCAGGCGCGGGCTCCCCGCGGCCGCCGGTGACTGGCCCGTCCTGGTGGCCGACGCCACGGACGAGGCGGCACTGGAGGAGCTGGCCGCCTCGACCACCGTCGTCGCGACGACCGTCGGCCCCTACCTCCGGTACGGCCTCCCGCTGGCCCTGGCGTGTGCCCGGACGGGCACCCACTACGCGGACCTCACGGGCGAGGTGCTGTTCGTGCGCAGGGTCATCGACGCCTGCGACGACCTCGCCCGCAGCACCGGTGCGCGCATCGTCACGGCCTGCGGCTACGACTCGGTCCCCTCGGACCTGGGAGTCCACCTGCTGCACCAGCGGGCCCGCCACGACGCCGCCGGGGCCCTGCTCGACACCACCCTGCACGCGAGGGCCAGGGGAGGGCTGAGCGGTGGCACCATCGACTCCTCCAGGGCCCAGGTCGAGGCCGTCGAGGCCGACCGTCGCGCACTGAAGGTGCTGTTCGACCCGTACGCCCTGAGCCCCGAACGCGCTGCCGAGCCCGACCTGGGCAAGGAGCGTGACGTCACGACCGTCTTCGAGGACGCGCAGACCGGTGACTGGGTCGGGCCGTTCGTCATGGCGGCGTTCAACTCGCGAATCGTCAGGCGCAGCAACGCCCTTCGCGGCCACGCGTACGGGCGCCGCTTCCGCTACCGGGAGGTGAACGCCTTCGGTCGGGGTGCCCGTGGCCACCGCCGCGCCCTCGTGCAGAGCGCCGCACTGGGTCTGGCGATGAAGGCCATGGCCGACCCGCGCACGCGTCCCCTCGTCGACCGCCTAGCCCCGTCGCCCGGCCAGGGGCCGAGCGAGCAGACCCGGCGCACCGGGTGGTTCTCGATGACCCTGCGCACCACCACCGAGACCGGGCGCCGCTACGTCGCCACCGTGCGCGCCCAGGGCGACCCCGGGTATGCCGCGACGGCGGTCATGCTGGGGGAGTCGGCGCTCGCGCTGGCGCTCGACGGCGACCGGCTGCCGGCCGCCGCAGGGGTCCTCACCCCGGCGACCGCCATCGGCGACGTGTTGGTCGAACGTCTGCGCGCACGTGACTTCGCACTCACCGTGGAGGAGCTGCCCACCGCCTGACCTGCTCAGACGCGGCCACGCCGCCGCACCGCCGCGCGGTGCGTGTCAGGGCGCCGGCTGCCGGACCGATAGGGTGGGAGCACCGGCCCGCACAGTTCTGCCTCGGGCCGTGGCTTGTGATCATGCTCTTGCGCTGCGAACCCAGTGTCGGGTCGCGCCGGGCGGAACACCCCTTTGACTGTTCTGGAGTACCCACCTGTGTCTGTCGACACCACCTTCCCGAGCCTCGGCGTCCCCGACGCCCTGGCCACCGTCCTCGCCGCCCGCGGCATCACGGTTCCCACCCCCATCCAGGCCGCGACGCTGCCCGACTCCCTCGCGGGCCGGGACGTCCTCGGCCGCGGCCGGACCGGTTCCGGCAAGACCTACGCCTTCGTGCTGCCCCTGCTGGCGCGCCTCGCCGCAGGCCGGACGGCCCGGCAGCCGAGGCGCCCCCGTGCGCTCGTGCTGGCGCCGACCCGTGAGCTCGTCACCCAGATCCAGGCCGCCATGGCGCCGCTGGCCGAGCCGCTCGGAATCACCTCGCTGACGATCTTCGGTGGTGTCGGCCAGAACCCCCAGGTCGCTGCCCTGCGCAAGGGTGTCGACGTCGTGCTCGCCTGCCCGGGACGCCTCGAGGACCTGCTCCAGCAAGGCGCGCTCACCCTCGACGGGGTCGAGGTGACGGTCCTCGACGAGGCCGACCACATGGCCGACCTGGGCTTCCTGCCCGGCGTCAAGCGGATCATGGACAAGACGCCCAAGCAGGGGCAGCGGCTGCTGTTCTCGGCCACCCTCGACGCCGGCATCGACGTCATCGTCAAGCGTTACCTGTCCAATCCCGTGACGCACCAAGCTGATTCGGCCCAGTCGCCGGTCGCGACCATGGCGCACCACATCTTCCACGTGCACCGCGACGCGCGGCTCGACGTGCTGCTCGACCTCACCTCCGCCCCGGGGCGCAAGGTCGTGTTCACCCGCACCAAGCACGGTGCCAAGAAGCTGGCCAAGCAGCTCAACGCCTCCGGTGTGCCGGCCGTGGAGCTGCACGGCAACCTCGGCCAGGGCGCCCGCGACCGCAACATGGCGGCGTTCCACGAGGGCAAGGCGTCCACGCTGGTCGCCACCGACATCGCCGCGCGGGGAATCCACGTGGACGACGTCTCCCTGGTCATCCACGCCGACCCGCCGGTCGAGCACAAGGCCTATCTGCACCGCTCCGGTCGCACCGCCCGCGCCGGCAACGACGGCACCGTCATCACCCTGATGACCGACGACCAGGTCGCCGACGTGCGCATGCTGACCAGCAAGGCCGGCATCAAGGCCAGGACCACGCGCCTCGGCGTCGGCCACCCCATGCTCCTCGAGGTCGCCCCGGGCGAGCGGGTCGCCACCGGCGGTCTGACCCTGGTCGCGCCGGCCCAGCCGTCCGGCTCGGGTCGCTCCGGCGGCGGGCAGTCACGACGCGGCGGTTCCGGGCGCTCCGGTGGTCAGGGCGGCGGCGGACGGCGCTCTGGAGCCCAGGGCTCCGGCGGGCAGGGCCCGGGCCGGACCTCCGGGTCCAAGGCAGCAGGCGCCGGTCGGTCCGGCTCCGCGACGTCGGGAGCCAAGACCCCGGGAGCCAAGACCTCCGGCGGGCAGCGTTCCGGCGGGCAGCGTTCCGGCGGTCGCGCTCTGGGTGGCTCCACCACCGCGTACTCCACGTCCACGGGCTCCGGCTCGTCCGGCGGCGCCGCCGCGTTCTCCGCGGGCAGCCGCGCAGGCACCCGCCGAGGACGCTGAACCACGCCGTACGGGGGCGCTGAACCGCGCCGTACGAGGACGCGGTCCCCGACACCGCACCGTCCTGGACGCGGCGGTCCCCGTCACCGCACCGCCCCCGCGGGCGGTGACGGGGACAGCCCCCCGTGGCAGGTGCCGCGGCCGGGATGAGTCGGCCGGACCCGCCCCCCGAACGTGACGCCTCCTCGGACAGCTCGAGACCGGTGTGCACGGGTGGCGGGGAGCCTCGTGCCGCCCGTACAGGTCACCCAGTCTGGGCCTGCTGCACGGCGGCTGCCTCCCGCATCCGGACTAGTCCGCCACGGCGCGGCTCGACGGCTCAGCAGCCCTCCGGGGCTCAGCAGGCCACCGGCGGCTCAGTCCTTCGAGGTCTCCCCGGGCAGGGCGAGCATCTGGTCCAGCGCCACGCGGGCGTGGTGCGCGACCTCGGGGTCGACCCGGATCGGGTTGACCACCCGACCCTCGACGAGGGACTCCAGGGTCCACACAAGGTGCGGCAGGTCGATGCGGTTCATCGTCGAGCAGTAGCAGACGTTCTTCTCGAGGAAGGCGATCCTCTGCTTCGGGAACATCGCGCCGAGGCGCCGCACGAGGTTGAGCTCGGTACCGACGACCCAGGACGTGCCGTCTGGGGCGGCCGCGATGGTCTTGATGATCTTCTCCGTGGAGCCGACCTCGTCGGCCGCCTCGACGACCTCGTGGCGGCACTCGGGGTGCACGATGACCTTGACGTCCGGGATCTCCCGCCGTGCCTGCTCGACGGCCTCGAGCGAGAACCGCCCGTGCACCGAGCAGTGCCCGCGCCACAGGATCATCGTCGCGGCCTCGAGCTCTGCCCGGGTCAGCCCGCCCATCGGGCGGTGCGGGTCGAACACCACGCAGCCGTCGAGCGATCCGCCGAGGTCGCGCACGAACGTGTTGCGCCCGAGGTGCTGGTCGGGCAGGAACAGCACCTTGCCGCCCTCGCCGGCCTGCTCCAGGGCCCAGGTCAGGGCCGTCCTGGCGTTGGATGACGTGCAGATGGTGCCGCCGTGGCGCCCGGTGAACGCCTTGATCGCGGCGGAGGAGTTCATGTAGGTCACCGGCACGGTCCGGTCGGCGACGCCCGCCTCGACGAGGTCGTCCCACGCGTCCTCGACCTGCCGGATCGCTGCCATGTCGGCCATGGAGCACCCTGCGGCGAGGTCGGGGAGGATGACCGTCTGGTCGTCGCCGGTGAGGATGTCGGCCGACTCGGCCATGAAGTGCACGCCGCAGAACACGATGTACGGCGCGGTCGGCCGGGCCGCAGCGTCCTTGGCCAGCTTGAAGGAGTCGCCGGTGACGTCGGCGAACTCGATGACCTCGTCGCGCTGGTAGTGGTGCCCGAGGACGAACACGCGGTCGCCGAGGGCCGCCTTCGCCGCGCGGGCGCGGGCGACCAGGTCCGGGTCGGACGCGGCGGGGAGCTCGCCGGGGCACTCGACCCCGCGCTCGGTGTGCAGCTCACGCCCCCGGCCCAGCACGAGCAGGGGCAGCGGCGTGGCGGGGGAGGCGTCCGTGGTGGTGCTCACGCGGGCATCGTATGCCGTGCCGGCAGTGGTCCCGTCCCGCCGTCTCCGGGGATGGTCACAGCCGGCGTCCAGCACGCTCCCAGCCACCTGTCGCACCGTGGGGGACCGGGGCACCGGAGAGCCTCCCGGCACGTGCCGGGGCCGGGGCCGGGGCCCCGATCGGAGGTCGTCGGTGGCACTCACGTCCACAGGGCTGCTGGTGGTGCTCGGCCTGCTGGCGCTCGCGGTGTTCGCGGCGCTGGTGCTCGGGCGCCCACGGCTGCGCCGCCGGGGTGCGCAGATGGCGACGCGCGCCGTCTCCGTGCTCGTCCTCAACGTCCTCGTCCTCTCGCTCGCCGGAGCCGCCCTCAACGACCAGTTCGGCTTCTACGTGAGCTGGTCGGACCTGGCCGGCGCGCGCTCGCCGGTCACGGTCACCCACCACGGCGCCTCGGCCAGGAAGGCCGCCACCGCCGCGCTGGGGCACGGGGTGGACGTGGGCGGTGCGTTCTCCGCGGCCACCCTCGCCGCGGGCCGCATCCAGCACCTCGACGTCGTGGGGACCCACAGCGGGGTGCACGCCCCGGTCAGCGTGCTCCTCCCCGCCGGCTACTCCGCGTCGTCCAGCACGCGGTACCCCGTGATCGAGGCACTGCACGGGTTCCCCGGCAGCAGCACCTCCTGGCTCACCGGGATGCGGGTCCAGCAGGCCCTCGACGGGCTCGTCGCGTCGCGCACCATCCGGCCGTCGATCGTCGTGATGCCGCAGATCAACATCCCGGGCAACATCGACGCCGAGTGCGTCAACGGCCCGCGCGGGACGCCGCAGGTGGAGACGTGGCTCGCCAAGGACGTCCCGGAGTACGTCGCCGGCCACTTCCGCGTCGACACCCGACGGTCGTCCTGGGCCGTCGCGGGCTACTCCGAGGGCGGGTGGTGCGCCGCCATGGTGGGGCTGCGGCACCCCGACGTCTTCGGCGGCGACATCGTGTTCAGCGGGTCGTTCCAGCCCGAGTTCACCCGGGCGTACCGGCCGTTCGGAACCACCACGCCGGCCCGGTACGACCTCATCCGGCTGGCGCGGACCGCGCCGCCGCCCCTGGCCATGTGGGTCCAGTCCGCGAAGCCGGACGGCTACTCCTACCCGCAGACGGCGCGGTTCCTCAAGGCGGTGCGGGCGCCGCTGTCGGTGACGACCGACCTGCTCAAGACCGGGGGACACCGTGAACCCCTGTGGGCGGCCGAGCTGCCGACCGCGCTCACCTGGCTGGCGCACAACGTCCCGGGGTTCGCGGCGTGACCCGGGCGGCGGTGGGCGGGAGGCGGCCTAGAGGGGGTGGATCTTGGTGCTGTTGAGCGCCACGCTGACGGTGCTCTGCCCGAACCGGACCTCCATGCGGTCACCGGTGATCCGGAGCACGGAACCCAGTCCGTGACGGTCGTGGGTGACCCTGTCGTTGACCGCGAAGTCGTGCAGCTCGGGGGTCGGCTGGGCCTGGAACGGGCTGTTCTTCAGGACGGGTTTCTTGGCGGGCTGACGGGGGCGCATTGGTCCAGTCTCCTCCACTTCGGCCGGGTCTGGTGACGCGAGGGGTGCCTGATTCGTCTTGCTCGACCCTGGCGACACCCCTGGTCCGGCAGGCGCCAGGGAGTGGCGAGGCGCTGTACGCGCCGCTGACCTGCGCAAACGTCCGGAAAGCAGCCCTTGCCGGGCGTCCGCGGCCCTCGCGGCACCCGGCTCCCACCGGCCGGTGGAAGGATGGGCGCGTGCACGTCGTCATCGCCCCGGACTGCTTCACCGGCACCCTCACCGCCCAGCAGGCCGCGCAGGCCATGGCCGACGGCTGGGCCCAGACCGCACCGCAGGACCTGCTGACCCTGCTGCCCCTGTCGGACGGCGGCCCGGGCTTCCTCGACGTGCTGGGCTCGGCGCTCCCGGAGGCGCAGACCCTGGCCGTGACCGTCGCCGACCCCCTGGGTCGGGAGGTGCCCGCCGCCGTGCTCGTGGTCGAGGACGGCGCGCGACGCACCGCGTACGTCGAGTCCGCCCAGTCCGCCGGGCTCCACCTGCTCGACGCGGGCGAGCGCAACCCCGCCCTGACCAGCACGTGGGGAGTGGGCCAGCTGCTCGAGGCGGCGCTGTCCATGGGGGCCACGCGCATCGTCGTGGGGCTGGGCGGCAGCGCCACCAACGACGGGGGAGCAGGGCTGCTCGGGGCGCTGGGCGTCGGCCGGCCCGAGGACCTGGCCCGGGGCGGGCTCCAGCTCGGCGACCTGCGCGACGACGCACTGTCCGGTCTGGACTCGGTGCGGGAGCGGTTCGCCGGCGTGGAGCTGGTGCTGGCCAGCGACGTCGAGTCGCCGCTGCTCGGCCTGCAGGGCGCCTCGGCGGTGTTCGCGCCGCAGAAGGGGGCCTCGCCCGAGCTCGCGCAGGCCCTCGAGGGCGCGCTGGGCAGGTACGTCGAGGTGGTGCGCCGCAGCCTTCCCGAGACGACCGACCTGCTCACGGGCAAGCCGGTGCGCCTGGACAAGCAGCCGGGCGCCGGCGCGGCGGGCGGGCTCGGCTACGCGCTCTACCTGCTGGGCGGCCGACGCGTGAGCGGGGTGGGGGAGGTGCTGTCCGCGGTGGGGTTCCGCGACCTGCTGGCGGCCGCCGACCTGGTCGTCACCGGCGAGGGCAGCTTCGACTGGCAGAGCCTGCAG
The DNA here is from genome assembly GCF_052114585.1 of Pedococcus sp. 2YAF34. NCBI lineage: Bacteria > Bacillati > Actinomycetota > Actinomycetes > Micrococcales > Intrasporangiaceae > Pedococcus > Pedococcus sp. 2YAF34. The sequence goes on along the minus strand of NZ_JBFRFA010000026.1, from coordinate 23,342 downwards.
GGGAAGGTCGTGGCGGGCGTCGCCGCGGTGGCCCTCGAGACCGCGACGCCGAGCATCGTCATCGCCGGCCAGACCCTCGTGGGCCGCCGTGAGGCGATGACCCTGGGGCTGTCGGGCACCTATGCCGTGGCCACGTCACGCGAGCAGGTCGAGGCGGCCATGGCCGACCCGGTCGGCACGCTGGCGGCGCGCACCGCCCGCGTCGCGGCCACCTGGTCCCCCCAGCGGTAGGCACGACGTACAGTGGTGTGCGCGGGGGAACATTCCCCGCACCCCGTGGGTTGGCACCGATGGTCAGCCGACCCCCGACCACCGACATGAAGGACGCATCACGATGAGTGTTCAGGACCAGACCGCTCCGGCCAGCACCACGGCTCCGGCCGAGGCCGCCGAGACGACCCACGGCGTCCTCCTCTCCGACGTCGCCGCCGCCAAGGTCAAGTCCCTGCTCGAGCAGGAGGGTCGCGACGACCTCCGGCTGCGTGTGGGTGTGCAGCCCGGTGGCTGCTCCGGCTTGATCTACCAGCTCTACTTCGACGAGCGCACCCTCGACGGTGACCTCGTCCGTGACTTCGACGGTGTCGAGGTCGTCGTCGACCGCATGAGCTCCCCCTACCTCGAGGGCGCCAGCATCGACTTCGCCGACACCATCGAGAAGCAGGGCTTCACGATCGACAACCCCAACGCCGGCAGCTCCTGCGCCTGCGGCGACTCGTTCAGCTGAGCCACCGCGGCGCCTGCCGCACCTCGAAGGGCCCCACCGCGCGGTGGGGCCCTTCGTCGTGTCCGCGGTACGGCGCGCGCCCAGCCGGCCTCGCCGGGGCGGCCATGCCCGGTCAGCGGTACTCGGGGTTGGGGTGCTCGGGGTTGGGGTGCTCGGGGAAGTCGAAGCGCGCCCCGGCGTCCCACTCGGTGCGCTGGTTGCCGCCGACGGGGAACCCGCCCGCCGCCTTGAACATGGCGGCGAGGTGCATGAGGTTCCACGTCATGAAGGTGGTGTTGCGCTGGGTGAACTCGTTCTCCGGGCCTCCGCTGCCGGGGTCGAGGTACGAAGGCCCGGGACCCGCCTCGCCGATCCACCCCGCGTCGGCGCCCGGCGGGATGCTGAACCCGATGTGCTGCAGGCTGTAGAGGATGTTGGACGCACAGTGCTTGATGCCGTCCTCGTTGCCGGTGATGACCGCGCCACCGACCTTGCCGTAGTAGACGTACTGCCCCGCGGCGTTGGTCATCGAGGAGCCGGCGTACAACCGCTCGATCACCTTCTTGGTCACCGAGGAGTTGTCGCCGAGCCAGATGGGGCCGGCGAGCACGAGGATGTCGGCGTCGAGGATGCGGGCGAACAGCAGGGGCCACTCGTCGCGGTCCCACCCGTGCTCGGTCATGTCGAGGTAGACGCCGGTGGCGATGTCGTGGTCGATCGCCCGGACGACCTCCACCTCGACACCGTGGCTGGTCATGATCGCCGCACTGTTGTCGATGATGCCCTGGGTGTTGCTCTGCTCGGGAGAGCGCTTGAGCGTGCAGTTGACGAACATGGCGCGCAGTCCGGAGAAGTCGTGCTCGAGGTCGGTCATGGCCAAATGCTCCTCCCGCCGCCGCACCTCGGCAACGCCCACCGCGCCGACCGGGTAGGTTGCCGGACGTGCAGATAGCCATCACCGGGTCCATCGCCACCGACCACCTCATGACCTTCAAGGGCAGGTTCCGCGACTCGCTGGTCGTCGAGCAGCTCGACAAGGTGTCGCTGTCGTTCCTCGCCGACGACCTCGAGGTCCGCAGGGGAGGCGTGGCCGCCAACATCGCGTTCGGCATGGCCAACCTCGGGCAGCGCCCGATCCTGGTCGGCGCGGTCGGTGAGGACTTCGCCGACTACCGCAGCTGGCTGGAGCGCAACGGCGTCGACTGCACCTCGGTCCACGTCTCGGACTCCAAGCACACCGCCCGCTTCGTCTGCACCACCGACGAGGACATGGCCCAGATCGCGACCTTCTACGCCGGCGCCATGAGCGAGGCCCGCGCCATCGAGCTCGGGCCCATCGCCGACCGGGTGGGCGGCCTGGACCTCGTGGTCATCGGGGCCAACGACCCCGAGGCGATGCTCCGCCACACCCGCGAGTGCCGTTCGCGGGGCATCCCGTTCGCGGCCGACCCGAGCCAGCAGCTCGCGTTCGCCGACGGCGAGACCATCCGCCAGCTCATCGACGGCGCCGACTACCTGCTGACCAACGAGTACGAGGCGGCGCTGACCTCCCAGAAGACGGGGTGGAGCGCGGAGGAGATCGCCGACCGCGTCACCACCCGCGTCACGACCAAGGGCAAGGACGGCGTGGTCATCGAGCGCCGGGGCGAGGAGCCGGTCGAGGTGCACGTCGCCCGCGAGGTCCGTCGCGCCGACCCGACGGGTGTGGGCGACGCCTTCCGCGCCGGGTTCCTCACTGGCCTCGCTGCCGACCTCGGGCTGCGGCACGCGGCCGAGCTCGGGTCGATGCTGGCCACCTACGTCATCGAGACGGTGGGCACGCAGGAGTACACCCTCGGCAAGGCGAGCTTCCTGCAGCGCCTCGCCGACGCCTACGGCCAGTCCTCCGCCGACGCCATCGAGCCCCACATCGCCTGCGTGGCGCCCTGACCCGTGAGGGACCCCATCGAACCGCTCCCGACGTCGTGGGAGTTCGACCTGACGGAGGTCGAGGCCGGGGAGGACCTGGTCGCGGTCGGGGGTGACCTGCGCGCCGGCACGTTGCTCGAGGCCTACCGCAGCGGGGTCTTCCCCATGGGTCTCGGCGAGCACGGCGCCCGGCCGCTGGGCTGGTGGTCGCCGGACCCCCGCGGTGTCCTGCTGCCCGGGGCGGCTCACGCGAGCCGCTCGCTGCGCCGGTCCCTGCGCCACTTCGAGACGCGGGTCGACACCGCCTTCGACGAGGTGCTCGCCGCGTGCGCCGACCCCACCCGCGACGGTCGCTGGATCACGCCTGAGATCGTCGACGCCTACACCGAGCTGCACGCCCTGGGCTGGGCCCACAGCATCGAGACCTGGCGCGACGGCGAGCTCGTGGGAGGGCTCTACGGCCTCGCGGTCGGTGGCCTGTTCGCGGGGGAGTCGATGTTCCACCGGGAGACCGATGCGTCCAAGGCCGCGGTGCTGGCCATGGCGGGCTTCGTCTTCGCCGACGGCGACCCGCGCCGGATCATCGACGTGCAGTGGGCCACCGACCACCTGCGCACCCTCGGCATCGTCTCGATACCCCGCGAGGACTACCTCGAGCGGCTCGACGCCGCCCTGGACCTCGCGCCGCCCACCTTCACGGCCTGAGGGCGGGGCGGTCCGGAGCGGTCAGCGCCGCCCGGAGCGGTCAGGGCGGCGCGGTCACCCTGACGCGGTACGCCGCGTAGCTGTTTCCGTCGTCGGCCGTGACCGACCGCGCGCCGAGGTAGTCCTGTCCGCGCATGCGGCACCACGCAGGGACGTCCGCGGCGGCCGCCGCGTCCGTGGCCCACACCTCCACGACGGTGCCGGGGGAGGCGTCGCGGGCGTGCTGGGCGAGGCGGATGACCGGTACGGGGCAGGCTAGCCCTCGGGCGTCCACGACCTCGACGTCGCGCTCGTGCGCTGCCGCCGTGCCCGGACCGGTGCCGCTCACAGGTGCTCGGCCCCCAGCTCGGCGCGGACAGCGGCCACCGCGGGCGCCACCTGCGCGGCGAAGGCGCGGACGTCCTCGGCTCGGTGCGGCGCCACGGAGGCGAGCGGCAGGGTCACGCGGACGTTGCCGTGCGTCAGGGCGCCCATGGCGGCCAGCACGTGGCTCGGCTCCAGCGTGCTGGAGGTGCACGCGGACCCCGAGGCGACCGCGAAGCCGCGCCGGTCCAGCTCGCGCACCAGCGCCTCCCCGTCGGCGTACAGCGCGGAGAAGGTCACGACGTGGGGGAGGCGGTCCTGCGGGTCGCCCACCACCTCGACGTCCGGCACCGCGGCTGCGGCCTCGCGGACGAGGTCGACCAGGGCGCGTGCCTGCGCCGCGTCGGCCTCCCGGTCGGATGCCGTCTGCTGCCACGCCTCGGCGGCGGCGAGGGCGAGCGGCACCCACGGGTGGTGGCGTGAGGGGCCGTTGAGCCCGGCGTCGGGGTCGACCGGTCCGGGGCGCAGCCACCGGGTGCGCGAGGGCACCACGAGCACGCCCACACCGCCGGGGCCGCCCCAGGACAGGGCGTCACCGGCGAGGACGTCGTAGTCGACGGGCGGTGCCACCCGGCCGAGGGACGACTGGGCGTCGACGGCCAGCGGCACACCGGCGGCGCGACAGGCCTCGAGCGCCGCCCCGAGGGGCTGGATCGTGCCGACCTCACCGTTGGCGTGCTGCAGGAAGGCGGCGACGGTCCCGGGCAGCGAGACGGCAGTGGACCAGGCCTTGAGGTCGACCCGGCCGAGGTGGTCCACGGCCACCTCTTCGACGAGGTCGGCGTCGCCGGCGAGGGCCGCCGCGTGGCGCGCCGGGACAAGCACCGCGGAGTGCTCGACCGCCGAGGCGACCACGCGAGCCCCCCGGCGGCGGGCGGCGTGCGTGAGGCCCTGCGCCATCCAGCGCACGGCGGTGGGCCCGTCCGGGGCGAAGGCGACCTCCTCGGCCCGCACGCCCAGGCCCTCGGCGAGGACGGCCCTCGCGTCGTCGAGCAGCCGGCGGGCCGTGCGTCCCTCCCGGTGGAGCCGGCGCGGGTCGGCCCAGCCGGCGTCGACCGCGGCGGCGAGCGTCTCCCGGGCCACCGGGTGCATCGGGCCGGGGGAGGCGTCGAGCAGGACGCGACGACCGCCCTCACCGGCTCGTGCACGACCGCCGTCGACGGCACCCCTTCGGGCGCCGTCGGCAGGGCCTGCCGAGGCGCTGCCGGGGGCACCCTCGGAGGCGTCGCCGGGGCCGTCGGGATGGGGGTTCGCCACACCCCGACGTTAGCCGCACCCTGCCCGGACGAGCCGCATGGGCTGGAGTAGGGTTTGCGCTTGATGGCCCATCACTGTTTCGAAGAAGGTGCACCGTTGCGTCAGCACGACGTCTCTGCGCCGCGCCCTCACCGGCGGCGGTCCGTTAGCAGGAGATCCACCACGGCCCTCGGCCTGGCGGTCGTCGCCCTCGCCCTGTCCGGCTGTGCCGGCCGGGTCCAGGACGGCTTCCTCCCGCGTGCCGCCAGCGAGAACGGCGAGCACGTCACCCGGCTGTGGAACGGCGCCTGGATCGCCGCCCTCGCCGTGGGTGTGCTCGTCTGGGGCCTCATCCTGTGGTGCGTCGTGGCCTACCGCCGCAAGAAGGACGACACCACCCTCCCGGTGCAGCTGCGCTACAACGTGCCGATGGAGATCCTCTACACGGTCGTCCCGGTCTTCATGATCGCGGTGCTCTTCTACTACACCGCCCGTGACGAGGCCACGCTGCTCGACACCTCCAAGCACCCCGACGTCGTGGTCAACGTCGTCGGCAAGAAGTGGAGCTGGGACTTCAACTACGTCAACGAGCAGACCTACGAGACCGGCACCCAGGCCGAGCTCACGGGCCAGCCCGGTGCCGAGAAGGACCTCCCCACGCTCTACCTGCCGGTCAACAAGCGCACCGAGTTCGTGCTCACCGCGCGCGACGTCATCCACTCCTTCTGGGTGCCGGCGTTCCTGCAGAAGCTGGACATGATCCCGGGCCGGGTCAACCGGTTCCAGGTCGTCCCGACCGAGATCGGCGAGTTCAAGGGCAAGTGCGCCGAGCTGTGCGGCGCATACCACTCGCAGATGCTCTTCAACGTCAAGGTCGTGTCGCAGGCCGACTACGAGGCGCACATCTCCCAGCTGAAGGCCGCAGGCAACGACGGCCAGCTGGACAACAGCCTCAGCACCAAGAAGGTCATGCCCAACCAGCAGGACATCCTCAAGGACTCAGGGACCAAGTGATGGCAGCCGCAACCGAGTCGACCTCGACCTACTTCCGCTCGACGGAGGCCACCGCGACCCGCCGGCTCACCAAGGGCCAGACGGTCGTGAAGTGGATCACGACGACCGACCACAAGGTCATCGGCAACCTCTACTTCATCACCTCCTTCATCTTCTTCATGTTCGGCGGTGTGCTCGCGCTGCTGATCCGCGCCGAGCTGTTCCAGCCGGGCCTGCAGATCGTGGACAACCCCGAGCAGTACAACCAGCTGTTCACCATGCACGGCACGATCATGCTGCTGCTGTTCGCGACGCCCCTGTTCGCCGGCTTCGCCAACGCCCTCATGCCGATCCAGATCGGCGCGCCCGACGTGGCGTTCCCGCGGCTCAACATGTTCGCCTACTGGCTCTACCTCTTCGGTGGCCTCATCGCCTCGGCCGGCTTCCTGACCCCGAGCGGTGCCGCGTCCTTCGGCTGGTTCGCCTACGCGCCGCTGTCCGACGCGTCCAACAGCCCCGGCCTCGGTGGCGACCTGTGGGTCTTCGGCCTCGCGCTCGGTGGTTTCGGCACGATCCTCGGCGCCGTCAACTTCATCACCACGATCATCTGCATGCGCGCGCCCGGCATGACGATGTTCCGGATGCCGATCTTCACCTGGACCATCCTCATCACCTCCCTGCTGGTGCTGATGGCCTTCCCGGTGCTCGCCTCCGCGCTCCTGGCGCTCGGCGCGGACCGCAAGTTCGGTGCCCACGTGTTCGACCCCAGCAACGGTGGGCCCATGCTGTGGCAACACCTGTTCTGGTTCTTCGGGCACCCAGAGGTCTACATCATCGCCCTGCCGTTCTTCGGCATCATCTCCGAGATCCTGCCGGTGTTCTCGCGCAAGCCGATCTTCGGCTACAAGACCCTGGTCTTCGCCACCATCGGCATCGCGGCCCTGTCGGTCACCGTCTGGGCGCACCACATGTACGCCACCGGTCAGGTGCTCCTGCCCTTCTTCTCGGTCATGACGATGTTGATCGCCGTGCCCACCGGTGTGAAGTTCTTCAACTGGATCGGCACGATGTGGGGCGGCAAGCTCTCGTTCGAGACGCCGATGCTCTGGGCGATCGGCTTCCTCGTGACGTTCCTGTTCGGCGGCCTGACGGGCATCATCCTGTCCAGCCCCGCCCTGGACTTCCACCTCTCCGACAGCTACTTCGTCGTCGCCCACTTCCACTACGTCGTGTTCGGCACCGTGGTGTTCGCGATGTTCGCCGGGTTCTACTTCTGGTGGCCGAAGTTCACCGGGCGCATGCTCGACGAGACGCTCGGCAAGATCCACTTCTGGATGCTGTTCATCGGCTTCCACACCACGTTCCTCATCCAGCACGTGCTGGGTGTCGACGGCATGCCGCGCCGCTACGCCGACTACCTGCCCGAGGACGGCTTCACCTGGGAGAACCAGGTGTCGACCTACGGCTCGTTCCTGCTGGCCGCCTCGACGCTGCCCTTCCTCTACAACGTGTGGAAGACGTGGCGCACGGCCCCGCTCGTGGAGACCGGCGACCCGTGGGGCTACGGCGCCTCGCTGGAGTGGGCGACCTCCTGCCCGCCGCCGCGGCACAACTTCGACACCATCCCGCGCATCCGCTCGGAGCGTCCGGCGTTCGACCTGCACCACCCGGAGGCAGCTCCCGGGGGTGGGCTCCAGGCCGACCCCGACACGCTGACGCGGATCATCGGCCCCGCCGAGGTGTCCGAGGACGAGCACGGCCACCGCACCGGTGAGTACGACCAGGACCTGCACCCCCGGTTCCACGAGGAGCGCGACTGACCATGAAGATCGAGTACAAGCTCTTCGTCATCCTCGCTGCCTTCTTCGCGCCGGTGGGCCTGGCCTACGGCATCTTCACCCACTGGAAGGAGCCCGTCGGCCCCGCCGGCCTGTTCCTCTCCTCCGGGCTCGGGATCATGGTGGCCTTCTACCTGTGGGCCACCGCCCGCCGGCTCCCCGAGCGCCCCGAGGACAACCCCAGTGGTGAGATCGCCGAGCAGGAGGGCGAGTACGGCTTCTTCAGCCCGCACTCCTGGTGGCCGCTGCCCCTGGCCGCCGGTGCCGCGGTGTGCTTCCTCGGTGTCGCCGTCGGGTGGTGGCTGTTCATCATCGGTGCCGCCTTCGGCGTCGTGGCGCTCGTCGGCTGGACGTTCGAGTACTTCAAGGGCCCGCACGCAGTCTGAGCGCAGCCTGAACGACAGGCGTCCCACCGCACGGCGGCGAGGGCGCCTGTCGGCGTTGGGGGCCGGCCGGCAGCGTACGATGGGCACGCGGTCCGCGGGGTGGACCGTGAACCGCCAACCTGACGGAGTCCCCAGGCGTCTGTCCAGGTGTGGGTGCTCCACGGCACGTGCCGTACCGCGCCCACGGTGGACCGAGTACGAGCAGGAGGCGCCGCGCGGCGGCGCAGGGACACAGGGAGCTTTGACGTGGTGGGTAGGTCACTTCGGATGCGCGGCGCCGCCGGCGTCCTCGCAGCGGTCTTCGCCGCGGCGCTGGTCGCGGGCTGCCAGGGCAGCCCTGCCAGCCCCGGCACGAGCGCTGCCGGCACCGCCGCGGCAGCCGGGGACACGCCCTCCTCCTCGTCGAGCTCGACCCCCACGACCGTGCCCGCCGAGCTCCAGGTCAGCCCTGCTGACCAGGCCACCGGGGTGCGCCCGGACGCGTCCGTCACCGTCAAGGCGGTCACCGGTGAGCTCGGTACGGTGCGCGTGACCGGTCCCGACGGCGCCCCGGTCCCGGGACGGGTCGTGCAGGGCGCGTGGACGTCGACGGCCCTGCTGGCGCCCAGCACCTCCTACACGGTCACCGTCTCGGCCAAGGGCGAGGACGGCAGCCCGTCGACGACCACCTCGACGTTCAGCACCCTCAAGCCCAAGGTCACGGCCACCTACGGCATCCTCTACGCCGGCCAGACGGTCGGCGTCGGCATGCCCGTCAGCATCCAGTTCGACTCCGCCGTCGCGTCCAAGGCGATGCGCGCCGCGGTCGAGAAGCGGGTCAGTGTCACCACGACGCCCAAGCAGGCGGGTGCCTGGGGCTGGCTCGACGACCGGCAGCTGATGTGGCGCCCGGCCACCTACTGGCAGCCCGGGACGACCGTGTCCGTCAAGGCACCCCTCACCGGCCTGCAGACCGGCCCGGACAAGTGGATCGCGAACGACGACTCGGCAGGCTTCACGGTGGGGTCGACGATGGTCTCGACCGTCGACATCAAGGCCCACACCATGACCGTCCGGCGTGACGGCAAGGTCCTCAAGGTCATCCCCGTGAGCACCGGGCGTCCCGGCAAGCTCACCGAGACCCGGTCGGGCACCAAGGTCATCATCCGCAAGGAGGGTGAGGTCACCATGGACTCCACCACCCTCGGCATCCCCAAGGGCAAGCCCGGCTACTACAAGGAGGTCACCCAGTCCAACCTCCGCGTGACCTGGACGGGGGAGTACCTCCACTCGGCGCCGTGGTCGGTGGCCTCCCAGGGCAACGCCAACGTCAGCCACGGCTGCGTCAACATGTCGCCGGCCAACGCCAAGTGGATGTTCGACGCCTCCAAGGTCGGCGACGTCGTGAAGTTCACCGGCTCCAACCGGCCGTTCCTGCCCACCGAGGGCATCGGGGTCTGGCAGTACACCTTCGACGGGTGGAAGGCGCAGAGCGCCCTCACATGACCGGGCGGACGCGGCGAGGGCAGAGGCTGACGGGGCGGGTGCTCGCCTCGCGGGCCCTGGTGGCCGGCGTCCTAGTCGCCGGGCTCGCGGTGGCGGGCTGCAGCGGCCCCGGAACGGGGTCCGACGCGTCGTCGACCGCCACAGCCCGGGCCTCGGGGTCGTCCAGCGGCACTGCCCAGCCGCCCGCCGCGACATCCGCGACGGCCGGTGGCCCCTCGGCCACGCCGTCGGCGCGGAGCGTGGTCGACAAGCTCCTCGTCGTGGTGGTGGAGAACCACTCGCTGGCGCAGATGCAGGCGGCCATGCCGTACACCTCCGGCCTCGCGCGCCAGTACGGCTATGCCACCCACTACACCGCCACCCGGCACCCGTCGCTGCCCAACTACCTGGCCATGGTCTCGGGGAGCACCCACGGTGTCGCCGACGATGCCGCCCCCGCGGCGCACGCGGTGCCCGGTCCGACCGTTTTCGGCGCGGCCCTCGCCAAGGGACGGACCGCGGCGGTCTACGTCGACGGCATGGCGACCCCGTGCGAGCTCGCCAGTGCTGGGGACTACGCGGTCAAGCACAACCCGTGGCCGTACTTCGTCGACGAGCGGGCCCAGTGCGCGCGCCACAACCTGCCGCTGGCGGCGTTCGACACCGCCGTCCGCACGGGGACCCTCCCGAACGCCGGCATGCTGCTGCCCGACCTGTGCCACGACGCGCACAACTGCCCCCTGGCGACTGCTGACAGCTGGTTCGCGGCCCGGATGAAGGACATCCAGGCCGGGCCGGACTGGCGCTCGGGACGCCTCGCCGTGGTCCTCACCGCCGACGAGGACGACCACTCCGCCGGCAACGTCGTGCTCACCGTGGTCGCCCACCCCTCACTGCGCGGTGTGGTCGTCACCACGCCGTTGACCCACTACTCGCTGACCCGGCTCTACGCCGAGGTGACCGGCACCGCGCCGCTCGGGTATGCCGCGTCGGCACCCTCGATGGTCAAGGCGTTCGGCCTGCGCCTGCGCTGACCTAGCCCCAGCCGAGGGCATGGAGCCGTGCGTCGTCGATGCCGAAGTGGTGGGCGATCTCGTGCACGACGGTGACGGCGATCTCGTCGAGCAGCTCGTCCCGGTCCTCGCACATGCGGGTGAGCGGCCCGCGGTAGATCGTGATGCGGTCAGGGAGCGCCCCGGCCCACCCGTCACCGCGCTCCGTCAGCGGGGTGCCGTCGTAGACGCCCAGGAGGTCCGGGTCGTCGGGCGGTGGCTCGTCCTCGATGAGGAAGACGATGTTGTCCAGCAGCTCCATCAGCTCCGGCGGGACCTCGTCCAGGGCGTCGCCGACCGCCTCCTCGAACTCCCGGGCCCCCATCTCCACCACGGCCCCAGCCTGCCACGGGTGCCAGCGGACCTGGGACGAGGCCTTGGGACGGGGCCGGAAACGCCGTGTGCCGCCTGCTCGGGCGAGCGGGCGGCACACGGTGCGGGGAGGTGGTTCCCCAGCCATTAGGCGGGCGTCAGGGACGCTTGGGGGGCTCCCGGCGGGCGCTCTCCAGGGCCGGGCGCGAGCCCGACTCCTCGTGCGGGGCCTCCTCGATGGCCTCGAGGGCGTGGCCGTCGTGGTGGGCCGCAGCCAGCTCGGCCGGGGTGACCGGGTCGATGCGGTCCTCGAAGTAGAACCGCGACAGGGCGGCGCGGACCTTGTCCTTGCGCGCGGTGGGGGAGACCACCCCGTGCTCGTCGGTGCCGGCGGTGAGCTGCAGCGGCTCGTGCTTGTCGTGCTGCACCAGCAGCCAGCGGGTGTACTCGTCGAGCGGCTCGTGCTGCTCGAAGAACCTGCCGTCGGCGGTGCGCACGATGCGTCCGGTCTCGCGGCCGTGCAGGACCAGGTCGCGGTCACGGCGCTGCAGCGAGAGGCAGATGCGCTTGGTGACCCAGAACGCGATCGGCGGGGCCACGAAGAACGCCGCACGCAGGATGTGCGTGATGTCGTTGATCGACAGCCCCAGCTTGATCGCCATCAGGTCGTTGCCGGCGGCGAACATCAGGACGCCGTACGCCGTCAGGCCAGCCATGCCCAGGCCGGTGCGGGTCGGGTTGTTGCGCGGGCGGTCGAGCAGGTGGTGCTCGCGCTCGTCACCGGTCACCCAGCGCTCGAGGAACGGGTAGGCGGCCATGAGCCCGTACATCACGGGGATGAGCAGGATGGCGCCGATCATGACGTTGAAGGAGAACGTGAACCCGAAGGCGTTGAACTCCAGCCAGCCGGGCAGCAGTCGCAGCGCACCGTCGGCGAAACCCATGTACCAGTCCGGCTGGGAGCCGGCGGTGACCGGCGACGGGTCGTAGGGCCCGTACGCCCAGATCGGGTTGATGGTGACCAGGGCGGCGATGAGGGCCAGCACACCGAAGACGATGAAGAAGAACCCACCGGCCTTCGCGGCGTACACCGGCATGACGGGGAAGCCCACGACGTTGTCGTTGGTCTTGCCCGGTCCGGGGAACTGGGTGTGCTTGTGCACGAAGACGAGGCCGATGTGGGCCACGAACAGGCCGACGAGGATCGCGGGCAGCAGGAGCACGTGCACGGAGTACAGGCGGGGGATGATCGCCTCGCCGGGGAAGGGGCCGTCGAAGACGAAGTACGACAGGTAGGAGCCGATGACCGGCACCGAGCGCATGAAGCCCTCGGCGGCGCGCAGGCCCGTGCCGGACAGGAGGTCGTCCGGGAGGGAGTAGCCGGCGAAGCCCTCGACCAGCGCCAGCATCGACAGGATGCAGCCGATCACCCAGTTGATCTCACGCGGCTTGCGGAACGCGCCGGTGAAGAACACGCGCAGCATGTGCACGGACAGGGCCACGATGAACATCAGGGCGGCCCAGTGGTGGATCTGGCGGATGAGCAGGCCACCGCGGATGTCGAAGGAGATGTTGACCGTCGACTGGTAGGCCTCGGACATGGTCACGCCACGCAGCGGCAGGTAGGAGCCGTCGTAGACGACCTGCCCGGCGCTCGGCACGAACCAGAACGTGAGGAACGTGCCCGAGATCAGGCAGATGATCATCGAGTACATGGCGACTTCGCCGAGCATGAAGGACCAGTGGTCGGGGAAGACCTTCTTCATGAGGTAGCCGATGGGCTTCGCGGCACCCGTGCGGTCGTCGAGCCAGCCCGCGACCCCGCCCACGGCCTTCAGGCCGGCGGCCGGAGGGGCCTCGGTCCTGGCGTCGTCAGCGCGGAGCCGGTCGGCACCGCGGGAGGTCTGTGTGGTGCTCATGCGTGTCCACGCTCCCAGAAGCTCGGGCCGACAGCCTCGCGGAACGGGGAGTCGGCCACCAGGTAACCCTCGGAATCAACGGTGATCTTCAGCTGCGGCAGCGGCCGCTTGGCCGGGCCGAAGATGACCTTGCAGTCCTGCGTCACGTCGAACGTCGACTGGTGGCAGGGGCACAGCAGGTGGTGCGTCTGCTGCTCGTACAGACCCACGGGGCAGCCCACGTGGGTGCAGATCTTGGAGTAGGCGACGATGCCCTCGTGGCCCCAGTCGCGCTCCTTCTGGGGCTTGATGTCCTCGGGGTTGAGGCGCATGAGCAGGACGGCGGCCTTGGCCTTGTCCTCCAGCACGTGCTCGGAGTCCTTGATCGACTCGGGCAGCACGTGGAAGACCGACCCGATGGTGACCTGGTCGGCGCGGATCGGGGTGCGCTCGGGGTCGCGGACCAGCCGGTCGCCCTTCTTCCACATCGTCTTGGAGAGCGCGTCCTTGGGGACCGGGCCGAGCCCGGCCGCGAGCGGCACGACGAGGGTGATGGGGGGCAGCGCCAGCGCGCCGAGCAGGGAGTACTTGATCAGCGGGCGCCGGCCGAGCTGGGCCTTCTCGCCGCCCTGGGTGAGCTCGGAGACCACGCGCTGGCGGTCCTCGTCGCTCGCGCGCTGGGTGTGGCGGTACTCGACCGACTCCTCGTCGGGCATGAGCGTCTTGGCCCAGTGGACCGCACCGACGCCGACGCCGAGCAGGGCGATCGCCATGCAGACGCCGATGACGACGTTGTAGAGGCTCGTCTGCCCGATGCCGGGGATGAACGTCGTGCTCTCGCGGTCGATCGCGAAGAACGCGACGACGAACACGATGGTGAACAGGCTGGACAGGCCGAACAGGGTCGCGACCTGCTTCTCGGCCCGCTTGGCGGCCTTCTCGTCGTGGTCGGCCATGCGCGCGACGTGCGGCGGAAGGCCGGGGTTCTCGAAGCGCTCGGGGAGGCCCCCGGTGCCCTCGATGTGACCCTGGTCCAGACGGACGGCGGTGGCGCCGTAGCCGTCGGAGTCGTGGCCGACGACCTCGCCGTGGGGCGTGCCGTTATCGCTCATCGTGAGATCGGTCCTGTCGCGTCGCAGTCGTGGGTTCCATGGTGCGCCTTCGGCGCAGAAGTGGCCATCGGATGTGAGCTGCTCATCACGCGGCCTTCTTCCCGAGCCACACGGCGAAGGCGACCATGATGCCGAGCCCGAAGACCCAGACGAACAGGCCCTCGGAGACCGGCCCGAGGTTGCCGAGGTTCATGCCGCCGACGTTCTCCTCCTTGTCGACCGCGTGGAGGTAGGCGACGATGTCGTTCTTGGACTCGGGGGCGATGTTGGTGTCGTTGAACACCGGCATCGACTGCGGCCCGCTGACCATCGCCTCGTAGATGTGCTTGCCCTCGACGTCACGCAGGCTCGGCGCGTACTTGCCCCGGGTCAGCGCCCCGCCGGAGCCGGCGAAGTTGTGGCACATCGCGCAGTTGACGCGGAAGAGCTCGGCGCCCTTGGCGACGTCGCCGCCCTTGCCGCTGCTGACGTCGGCGTCAGGGATTGCGGGGCCGGGGGCCAGCGAGGCGACGTACGCGGCGAGCGCGGAGATCTCCTCGTCGCTGAACTGCTTGCGCTTCCGGGGTGCCTGCACGTCCGGGGCGGCCATCGGCATGCGGCCGGTGCCCACCTGGAAGTCGACGGAGGCGGCACCGACACCGGCGAGGCTCGGGCCCGCCTTGGTGCCCTGCGCCTGCAGGCCGTGGCACGTGGCGCAGTTGGCGAGGAAGAGCTTCTTGCCGTCCTGGACCTGGCTGGCGGCAGCCGGGGCGGCGTCGGCCTGCTTCGGCGAGAGGAACGAGTAGGCGACGCCGGTCACGACGAGGCCGAGCAGCAGGAGCAGGGCGATCGCGGCGGGGTGTCGTCTGCGGGCGGCCAGGGCGTTCACGGGGCGGTCCTGTCGGTGGGGGCGGTCAGGGCGGTCTGGGTGAGGCTCACGTCGGGGTTCTCGGGGTGGCTCACGTCGGGCTGCGTCACTGCAGCAGGTAGATCGTGGCGAACAGCGCGATCCACACGACGTCGACGAAGTGCCAGTAGTAGGAGGTCACGACCGCGCCCGCGGCCTGCGCGTGGCTGTAGTGCCGGGTCGTGAAGGTGCGGCCGATGATGAGCAGGAAGGCCAGGAGGCCGCCGGTCACGTGCAGGGCGTGGAAGCCGGTGGTGAGGTAGAAGACCGAGCCGTAGGCGTCGGACGACAGGGTGATGCCCTCGTGGACGAGTTCGGAGTACTCGAGCACCTGCCCGGAGACGAAGATCGCCCCGAAGATGTAGGTCAGGACGTACCACTCGCGCATGCCCCACTCCTTGAGGGAGAACAGGCTCGCGGTGCCGCGGTGCGGCTTGCCGTGCTCGGCAGCGTGGACGCCCAGCTGGCACCACACCGAGGAGATCACGAGGATGACCGTGTTGACGGTGGCGTAGGGGACGTTGAGCACGTCCGTCTTCACCTGCCACAGGTCCGGCTCGACCGAGCGGATCGTGAAGTACATCGCGAACAGGCCCGCGAAGAACATCAGCTCGCTGGAGAGCCAGACGATCGTGCCCACCGACACCATGTTGGGTCGGGAGACCGGACCGTGTCCGGGAATGCTCCCGGCGGAGCGGGAGGGTTCGCTGGTCACTGCGGATGCTGTCGCCACGAGCGCCATTATTGCCCATTGCGCAACAGGCACGCCTCCGACCCCCCGACGGGTGGCGAAGCAGGTCCCGGTATGCCGCCGGGAGGCTCGTCCCGGCCCGTGGCGCCGGCTCGCGGCGGCCACTCGGCGGTCGGGCGGACACGCACCGGTAGCATCGGCGCCATGACCGCTTCGCACGCGACCGCTGCCGACACCCCGACCTCTGCGGGCACCTCCGTCCGCAAGATCTCGGTGCTCCTCTACAGCGACGACCGCACGACCCGCGACGCCGTGCGCGTCAACGTCGGACGCCGTCCCGCGCGGGACGTCGAGGTCGCGACGTGGCGCGAGTGCGCCACCGCGGCGGCCGTCATCGAGGCCGTTGAGTCGTCCTCCTTCGACGTGCTGGTGCTCGACGGCGAGGCGGCCCCCGTCGGCGGCCTCGGCCTGTGCCGCCAGCTCAAGAGCGAGATCTTCCAGTGCCCCCCGGTGCTCGTGCTCACCGGACGTCCCCAGGACGGCTGGCTCGCGACGTGGTCCCTGGCCGACCTGGCCGTGCCGCACCCGCTCGACCCCATCGCCCTGGCTGCTGCCGTGGCGGAGCTGGGTCGGCGCGGACGCCCGACCGCCTCCTGACCGGGGTGTCCAGCCCCGTGGCCCCCGCAGGCGACACGCAGGCCGGGCCCACCTGGCCCGACCTGCTCACCCGGCTGATCGCCGGCCATGACCTGACGACGCCGCAGGCCGCCTGGGCCATGGACCAGGTGATGGCTGGTGAGGCGTCCCCGGTGCAGGTGGCCGGCTTCCTCGTCGCGCTGCGCTCCAAGGGCGAGACGGTCGAGGAGCTCCGTGGGCTCGCCGACGTGATGCTGGCGCACGCCAACCGCATCGAGGTCCCCGGCCCGAGCCTCGACATCGTGGGCACCGGAGCCGACCGGTCCAACACCGTGAACATCTCGACCATGGCCGCCGTCGTCATCGCCGCGAGCGGTATCCGGGTGGTCAAGCACGGCAACCGTGCGGCCTCCTCGTCCTCGGGCTCGGCGGACGTCCTCGAGGCGCTAGGGGTCAGCCTGACGCTGTCGCCCGAGCGCGTGCGGCAGGTGGCCCACGAGGCGGGGATCACCTTCTGCTTCGCCCAGGCCTTCCACCCGGCCATGAAGCACGCCGCGGCGGCGCGCAGTGGGCTCGGCGTCGGCACGACGTTCAACGTGCTGGGGCCGCTCACCAACCCCGCCCAGCCCACGTATGCCGCCGTCGGTGTCGCCGACCCGCGTATGGCGCCGCTCATGGCCGGCGTCTTCGCCGGCCGCGGCAAGGACGCGGCCGTCTTCCGCGGCGACGACGGGCTCGACGAGCTGACCCTCAGCACGACGTCGACGGTGTGGTGGGTCAGGGACGGAGCCGTCACGGAGCGGGTGCTCGACCCGGTCGACCTCGGCCTGGAGCGTCAGCCCATCGAGGCGCTGCGGGGAGCCGACGCCGCCCACAACGCCGCCGTGGCACGGGACCTGTTCGCCGGGGCGCGCGGCGCCGTCCGCGACGCGGTGGTCCTCAACGCCGGGATCGCCCTGGCGCTGACCGTGCCAGACCGTGGCCCGGGTGACGCCGACTTCGTCGCCGGTGTGCGCGCCGGCATGGACCGGGCCGAGCAGGCGCTCGACTCCGGCGCCGCGCAGCGGCAGCTGCAGACCTGGGCCGACGCGACGGGCGCCTGAGCGCCGGTTCACGTCAGCCCAGGTCGGTCAGGTCAGGGAGGACAGCCAGCTCAGTGCCTGGCGGGCGTTCTCGCGACGCTGCTCGTAGCGCGCCCCGACCATGAGCAGCAGGACGCCCAGCGTGCCGAGGGTGAGGAAGCGCGGGGCGTGCAGGGTGAACGGCCCGAGCTGGGTGACCGCCACGAGTGCCGCCGCAGCCGCTCCGACGACCACGAGCGCCTGCCAGCGGCGCCAGGCGCCGACCACGAGGACGGCCACTGCGGCGGTCGCCGTCAGCAGGGCCCGGGGGAGGTCGTCGCTGACCGCGGTGGCCGCGGCCGACGGCACGAGCGCCACCAGCAGCGCTGGTCCGGCCACCGTCCACGAGCGGTCACCCAGCTCGCGGTGCGACCACAGCCCGGCGGCCAGCAGCAGCGCCGCACACGGCAGCGTGTAGGCCTCCAGCCGCATCACGTCCGCCTCGAGCAGCTCGACCCAGACGGCGGTGGTGAGGCCTGCGACCGCCACCGCCGCGAGGGCGCGGCGGTGGGGGAGCGCGGCGTACACGACGGCCAGGACGCCGTAGGCCGCGGCCGATCCTGAGGCGGCGTGCGGCCAGCCGCGGTCGAGGGCGAGGGTGACGGTGGTGACGGCGACCAGCCCTGCGACGATGCCCAGCACGGCCTCCTCGGGGCGCTCGCGCAGCCAGATGGCCAGCGTCGCCAGCAGCGCCGCAGCCAGGGCGAGCAGGATCCACTGCACGTCGGGGGAGACGAGGCCGCCCACCAGCCACAGGGACGAGGTGCCGGTGACGGCCGACACCCCGGCCGCGACGGGGCGGAGGCGTGGGCGCAGCACTGCCGTCGCGGCGGCGRCCGCGGCCAGGACGGCGAGCGAGGCCGCGGCATACCCGTCGGGCAGCGGCGTGGAGGCTGCCAGCGCCAGCACGAAGGAGAGCGCGGCGACCACTCCGGTGGTCTGCTCGTCCGGCCGCCCACGGCGGGCCAGGGCGAACGCGGTGAGCACGGCTGCGTATGCGGTCACGGCGAGGACCTGGGTGCCGGGCGAGCGGAGCTGGCCGGCGACGGCCACGGCGAACAGCAGCGCCAGCGCGCTCACGCCCGCCGCGGGGGCCAACCAGCGGGGGCGCAGGACCGCGGCCGCGGCCGCCAGCGCCGCGGTGGCGACGAGGGTGGCGATGGTGGGGACGTCGGCGTGGTGCAGCGCCGCCAGCGCGACCAGGACGAGCTCGCCCGCTGCCACCTGCCCGAGCAGCCACAGGTCGCCGAGCGACTGTCGCGCCGGTCGCAGGGCGAGCAGGCCGGCGCCGACGGCTGCCACGAGCACCGAGAGCAGGGCCGTCCCGACCGGCCCCACCTGCGACCCGAGGCCGAGGACCGCGGCGGGACCGGCAGCGGTGGCCACCAGCGCCACCAGGGTCACGGCGCGCCAGTCCCCGGACACCGGCCGGGCCGACCAGTCGGTCCTGACGGCGGCCCGCGACCCGAGCACGCCGGCCCGGACTCCGACGACGCTGCGCACGACGAAGGCGCCACCGACGCAGAGCGCCACGAGCACCGCGACGCACGCGAGGCCGCTGGCGGTGGGACCGGCGATGTCCGCGCCGAAGGGCTCCGGGCGGGTGTCCCGCACCGCGCCGACGAACGCGGTGGCCAGGGCGACCGCGCTCCACAACGACGCCGGGCCGCCGGTCGCCCTCCGGGTCAGGCCCAGCGAGCCCGGCAGCGCGACCCGGGCTGCGCCGAAGGCAGCCGCCCCGAGCAGGGCCAGCGACGCAGCCCCGGCAGGGCCGTGCGCGAACGACACGACCCCGGCCCAGGCGACCGAGGCAGCAGTGAGCGAGGTCAGGGCGTAGGCAGCGATGCGACGGTCGACCCGGTGCAGCGCCGCGAGCCCGGTGGCCACCAGCAGGCCGGTCACGACCGTGTAGCCGCGCCCGCTCACGAGGTCGAGTCCGAAGAGGCCGAAGCGGCGCGCCGCCGAGACGTCGAGGAGCAGCAGGCCGGCCGCGACGATGGCGAGGGCCTCGGCGCTGCTCGGCAGGGCGCGGCGGGAGACGTAGAGGGAGGAGTAGACGGCCAGGCCGGTGAAGCCGCCCATGACGACCATCTGGCCGTAGGGGCCGATGACGAACCAGGCGAAGGCGAGCGCGATGGAGGCTGCCACCAGGACGAGCAGGACCCCGACGGCGAGCAGGGTCTGCTGGGTCGTCCACCGGCGACGAGGCGCCGACAGCGGGGCCGCGGGCCCTGTGGTGCCGGCCGCCCCCAGGTCCTGCGGACCAGCACTCTGCAGGTCGGACGTCTGCGGCCCGGGGAGGGCCGGGCCGAGCCGGCTCGGTGCGGGGACCGTGGTGGTGCCTCGGGCGCGCAGGGCGCCGATGAGGGCCAGGCGCTCGGTCTGCAGGGAGGCCAGCTGCTGGTCGAGCTGCCAGAGCTGGACCGCCTCGGGGCCGGTCAGGGGCAGCTGGCAGGCAGGGCAGACCACTGGGGAGGGCGGAAGGGTGGCGCCGCAGGACGGGCAGGGGATCGGGGGCATCGGTCCTCCAGGAACGGGCGCGCTGGTGCGCGTGGTGTCCCCGAGTGTGTCGGGGCGGGCGCCCCCACGGATGAGGAGTCGTACTCAGATCGGCCGAACGGCCGTGCCCTCAGTCGCCGTCGAGCCCGAGGCTGAACGCGGCCTCGAGGTCGTGCTTGGAGTAGGTGCGGAACGCGATGTGGGTGTTGGTGCCCGTGACGCCCTGGACCTTGTTGAGCCGGCCGGCGATGACGTCGTGGAGGTCCTCGTGGGCCCGGACCCTCACCAGGGCGATGAGGTCGGCGTCACCGGCCACCGAGTAGACCTCGCTGACCCCCTCGAGCTCGGCGATGGCCTCGGCCACCTCGGGGATCCGGTCGACTTCGGCGTTGATGAGGACGATGGCGGAGATCACGCGCCCACTGTATCGGCGGTGGTCGCGGCCGCGAGGCTGGTCGCGGTGAGTCGCGGTGAGTCGCGGTGAGTCGCGGCCGGCGGTGGTCAGGAGGCTGCGACGAAGACCGGCGCCTCGCGGCGTTCGGCCGGTCCCTCCAGCTCGGCTCGTGCCCCTGCCGCTCCACCCACCGGGCACGTCCACGCCCCCTCGACGTCGACGATGCGCACGCCGGGCTGCTCCAGCCACCGCAGCACCTTCTCGGTCTCCTCGGGGATCGCGGCCGGGGCGGGCCACGGCGCCGGCAGGACGACCTCGGCGGTGTCGCGGACGGCCTTGACGTAGGGCATCGGGTCGGCGCCGCGGGGGGACACGGTGCTCGCCGCCAGCCGCCCGTGCCGGACGACGACGACCTCCCAGCCGCCCACGGCGGCGGGCCGGGCGGCGACCAGCTCAGGGCTCGCAGCCAGGGGCGCGATGCGCTGGGCGCGCGCCATACCCCGCACGAGCGCGAGGAGGCGGTCGCGCAGGGTGCCGGCGTCCTCGTAGCGCTCCTGGTCGGCGAGGGTGCCCATCCGGGCGCGCAACGCCTGCACGACGGTGCGCGAGTCGCCCACGAGCGCGTGCTCGGCGACCTGGACCACCCGGCCGTAGTCCGCCACGCTCTGGGCGCCCGTGCACGGGGCCCCGCAACGGCCCATGTCGGCCAGGGCGCACGAGCCGACCCTGCGGGTGGGGGACAGGCGCTGCACGCACTGGCGCAGCGGGACGACCTCGTGGACCGCGGCGACGGCCGCCTCGGCCGACGCGCGGCTGCCGAAGGGCCCGATGTAGCGGGCGCCGTCGGGGCGCACCTCGCGCACGATGGACAGTCTCGGGAACGCCTCCACGGTGAGCTTGACCCACGTCGCGCGCTCGGGCGTCTTGGACCGGCGGTTGTAGCGCGGCTTGTGCTCGGCGATGAGCCGCAGCTCGCGGACCTCCGCCTCGAGGGTGGTCGCACACACGACCGGGGTCACGCTCTCGGCGAGCCGGACCATCTCGGCCATGCGGGTGCGGTGCTCGGAGGCGGTGAAGTAGCTGCGGACCCGGGTGCGGATGTTGACCGACGTGCCGACGTAGAGGACCCGGCCGTCGCCGTCCTTGAACATGTAGACCCCGGGGGCGTCGGGCAGGCCGTCGGCGAGCCAGCGCTTGCGACGCTGCGCCGGGCTCACCCGGGAGGTGTAGCTCGTGAGCTCCTCGAGGGTGTGCACGCCGAGGCTGCCGACGCGCCCGATCAGCGCGTGCAGGACGTCGACGGTGGCGCGGGCGTCGTGCAGCGCCCGGTGGTCGGGCGTGGTGGTGGCGCCGAAGAGGGCGGCGAGGGTCGACAGCTTGTGGTTGCGCGCCTCGTCGCGGGGGACGAGCTGGCGCGCGAGGTGGACGGTGTCGAGGACGGTGTGCCGTGGCCACTCGATGCCCTGCAGCTGGGCGGCCATCTTGAGGAAGCCGATGTCGAAGCGGGCGTTGTGGGCGACCAGTGCCGTGCCCTGCGCGAACTCCATGAACGCGGGCAGCGCCGACTCGATGCGCGGGGCGTCGGCGACCATCGCCGTGGTGATCCCGGTGAGCGCCTGGATGAACGGCGGGATGGGCACGTGGGGGTTGACGAGTGTCTGGAACTCTCCGAGCACGACCCCGCCGCGCACCTTGACCGCGCCGATCTCGGTGATGGCCGAGTCGGCCGGGCTGCCGCCGGTGGTCTCGAGGTCGACGACGACGAAGGTGACGTCGGCCAGCGCCGTCCCCAGGTCGTCGAAGGTGCCCTGGACCATCTGCATGGGAGTGACGGTATGTCGGTGGTGTGACAGCCCGTCGCAGGCGCGCCCGCCGCGCTAGCCGCCGGTGGGGGTCAGCTTGTAGTGCAGCCTCAGGACCGTGGACGACCAGAGCTGCAGCAGGTGGTCCGTGCGCAGGACCCCCTCGTCGTCGACGTGGACGCGGAAGAGCTCGTGGATCGGGAGGCGGGCGGCGTGGGTACGTGCCCCAGTCGTGTTCCCGGCCCCGTTCGCAGTCCTGTCCCCGGTCCTGTACCCGGTGCCGGCGTTGCGCTCGCCGACCAGGACGTAGGCGCCGTCCTGGCCGAACCTGCCTGCAGGAGAACGCAGCTCGAGCCCGCCCCCGGGCAGGACGGACGGCCGGAGGAACACCTGGACGTTGCCGGCCTCGAGCGGGAAGGCGACGTGCACGCTCGGCTGGCGGGAGCCGGGCAGGGTGCGGCTGGAGTAGCAGCCGCTGTAGACGTACCCGCCGGTCGAGCGCAGCGTGCGCAGCCAGCCGGCGGCGCGCTGCCGGCCGGAAGGGTCGAGGATCGTCACGACCCGGCTGTCCATGCCACGGGCCACGTCGAGGGGACGGGTTGGCAGGGCGAGCTGGTGGACCCGGCGCCCGAAGTACCGCGAGACGAGTTCGCCCCCGGGCTGGAACAGGGCGTTCCACTGGGTCCACACCTCCATCCTCCACCGTGCGGTGTGCTCGTAGAAGTCCTTCACCTCGGGCCGCAGGTCGGCGGCGCGGAAGGTGGGCCCGTCGAGGGCGGACAGGTCCGGCAGCAGGCCGGCGCCAGGCTCCTCCTGCAGCGTGCCGCCGACCCGGGCTGCCTCAGCCGCGAGCCAGCGGTCGCCGATGGTGGCCCCGTCGTGCACGGGTGCCTCCAGCCAGCGCTCGCTGCCCAGGAGGTCGACGGGTCGCCCCACGGTGCGCCAGAACGTCCGGGTCACCCGGTCCAGCCGCGGCATCAGCGAGCTCACGCGCGTCACTGTGCCAGAGGGATGCGGAGGGGGGAGGAGGTTTGGTGCGGAGGGCGTTGTCGGTGGCTTCTCGTACCGTCGTCGGCAGGTGGAAGACATCCACCCGTGGTGCCGAACAGGAAGGGGTGATCGCGATGATCATCGACTGCCAGAGCTGCCCCGTGCGTGACCTGCACTGTGACGACTGCATGGTCACGGCGCTGCTCACCCCCACGACGTCCGAGCTCCCCCTCGACGCGGCCGAGCGCGCGGCCGTCACCCGGTTCGCCGCGGTCGGCCTCGTGTCCGCCGTCGAGGCCGGGTCGGTCACCGCGCGGCGGGAGCCGTGGGCGGCGCACGCCCGCGCCGTCGGC
>NZ_JBFRFA010000025.1:0-54838 GCF_052114585.1 Pedococcus sp. 2YAF34 | reverse complement strand
CCGGTCCTGACCGATCACATCCCCCGCCCGGATCGCCCGACCCGCCCCCGCGGCGCCTGCCGCACCAGCAGGCGGGGTCACCAGGTCCACGAACCGCTCACCGAACAACGTCTTGGGCAACAACCGCGCCGACACACCCGCCGGGACCACCCCCACCATCTCCGGCTTCAACGCCAACCCCAACCGCGCCCCCCTCGCAGTCACCTCGATCGAACGCACCTCCCCCACGATGACCCCGCGGATCTTGACGTCGGACCCCGTGCGGAGCTGTGACCCGATCCGGTCGGTCTCGAGCGTCACGCGGACGACGCGGGTGAAGGCGTGGCCGTACGCCGCGACGGACAGCGAGCAGAGCACCCCGACGACGAGGAGGAAGACCACGCCGTACGTCCGGTCACCCAACCGCGCCAGGCCACCGGTCGCGGGCCCGAGCGGCGACCGTGGTGTGGTCGGCAGCGGGGCAGCCCGCAGCCGCCCGGGGTCGGCGTCGCCGTGCCCCGGCACCGGTCGGGTGCGCTGGTCGACCGGACCTCACCACCCTTCGCTGCGTGATGTGCCTCACCACGCCAACGAGAAGGAGAGGTCGAAGGTTATGCGGCCGGCCCCCGAGAGGTGGTCGCGTCTGCGTCGGCCACGGACAGCGCGATGCCGTCGAGGATGTCGTGCTCGGAGGCGACCACACGCTCGACCCCGAGGCCGGCGAGCCGCTGGACGATCTCGCGCCAGACGAGCGCACCGGCGCCGATGACGTCGACCCGGCCGGGGTGCATGAAGCCCAGGGCGGCCCGCTCGGCGCGGGGCAGGTGGACCAGGGAGTCGCAGGCTGCCACCACCTCGGCCGGGGTGAGCGCGGCGAGGTGGATGCGGCCGGGCTCGTACTCCGTCAGGTGCAGGGCGTGCGCGGTCACGGTGGTGACGCTGCCGGCGAGGCCGACCAGCGTCGCGACGCCCTCGAGCGGGACGCGCTCGGCGGCGAGGTCGAGGGCTTCGTCGACGTCGCGGGTGGCCGCGGCGAGCTCCGCCTCCGAGGGCGGGTCGGAGTGCAGGTGGCGCTCGGTCAGGCGGACGCAGCCGATGTCGACCGACCTAGCCGCCTCCACCGTCGACTCCCCGCGCACGAGCTCGGTCGAGCCGCCGCCGAGGTCGACGACGAGGTAGGGGCCGGGGATGCCGGCCGCGCGCAGGTCGCCCGTGGCGCCACGGAAGGACAGCGCCGCCTCCTCGTCGCCGGAGACGACCTCCGGGGCGGTGCCGTAGTGGGCGAAGGCGTCGCGCACCCCGGCCACGAACTCGTCGGCGTTGTCGGCGTCGCGGGAGGCGGAGGTGGCCACGAAGCGCACGGCCGAGGCCCCGAGCTCGCGGCACTGCGCGGCGTACTCGGCCGCCATGGACAGCGTGCGTCGCATGGCCTCGGGGTCTATCCGGCCGGTGCGGTCGACGCCGTGGCCGAGCCGTACGACCTCCATGCGGCGCAGGACGTCCGTCAGCGCGCCGGTGCCGGGGTCGACGTCCGCGACGAGCAGGCGGATCGAGTTGGTGCCGCAGTCGACGGCGCCGACGCGGGTCACTCGGGTCACGTCGTGGGTCACGTCTGGGGGCCGGCCGCGTCGGGGACGCACGAGCCCGCGGCCCACCAGTCGCCGAGCAGCGCGAGCGCCTCGTCGCCGAGGGGGTTGACCCCCGGCCCGGCCGCGAGCGAGTGGGCCACCAGCACGTGCAGGCACTTGACGCGGGTCGGCATGCCGCCGGCCGACGTGCCCTCGATCTCTGCGACGGTGCCGAGCCGGAATCGGCGGGTGAGGTAGTCCTCGTGCGCGGCGGCATACCGTGCGGCGAGGTCCTCGTCGGCGCCCAGCCGCTCGGTCATCTCCTTCATCAGCCCGCTCGTCTCGAGCGTGGAGATGGCACCGGTCAGCTTGGGGCACGTGGCGTAGAAGGTCGTGGGGAAGGGCGTGCCGTCGGGCAGCCGCGGCGCAGTGGTGAGCACGTCGGGCCGTCCGCACGGGCAGCGGTGCGCCACCGCCACGACGCCGCGCGGGACGCGGCCGAGCTGGGCGTCGACGGCGTCGAGGTCGGCTTGGGTGGGTGCGTCCGCGGGAGTGCCGGGCTGCTCGGTCACGGGGCGGTACCGGTCGCCGCGGGTCCGGAGTCGGCCACCTTCACCGACTCCCACAGCTGGCCGTACCAGGGGTGGTCGCTCGAGGCGGCGGGGGCCTTGGCCACGCCGGGGAGCGCCTTCGCGGAGGGCTTGCCGTCGATGACGGTGTAGGACTTCTCGCCGACCTTGACGAACTTCAGCCGCTCACGGGCCTGCTGCTGGACGTAGGCGTCGTCGTTCCAGCGGGCCTGCTCCTTCTGCAGGTCGCTGACCTGCGAGCGCTGGTCGCCGACCTGTCCGCGCAGCGCGTCGATCTCGCCCTGCTGGCGCAGGTAGGAGCGCAGCGTCGGCACCAGCATGACGGCCAGCAGGACCACGATCGAGGCCAGCACCACGCCGCGCAGCACGGCACGGGAGGCCTTGCGCTCGGTGGCGACCTGCGCGGACGCCGCCTTGCGGACGGCACCCGAGGCCGTGGCACGCGACCGGCCCGGGCCGGCGCCGGGGCGCGCGGAGGTGCCTCGCGCCGTACCCCGTGCACCTGCACCGGAGCGGGGTGCGGACGGACGACGGGCGGGCTGCCTGCCCTGCCCGTTCGTGCCGTGTCCCGTGCCTGCCATGGGTCCCCTCGGTCGTGTCTGCCGGTCCGGTCGTGCCGGGCTCAGGCCTTGGGCGTGAAGCGCGGGAAGGCGCCGGCGCCGGCGTAGCGGGCGGCGTCGTCGAGCTCCTCCTCGATGCGCAGGAGCTGGTTGTACTTGGCGACCCGCTCGGAGCGCGCGGGGGCACCGGTCTTGATCTGGCCGCAGTTGGTGGCGACGGCGAGGTCGGCGATCGTGACGTCCTCGGTCTCGCCGGAACGGTGGCTCATCATGCAGCGGTAGCCGTTGCGGTGGGCCAGGTCGACGGCGTCGAGGGTCTCGGTCAGCGAGCCGATCTGGTTGACCTTGACGAGGAGCGCGTTGGCGGTGCGGGAGTCGATGCCGCGCTGCAGGCGCACGGGGTTGGTGACGAAGAGGTCGTCGCCGACGATCTGGACGCGCTCACCGAGGCGGTCGGTCATGGCCCTCCAGCCGTCCCAGTCCTCCTCGTCGAGCGGGTCCTCGATGGAGACCAGCGGGTAGGAGTCGACGAGGTCGGCGTAGTAGTCGACCATCTCGGCCGAGGTCTTCGCGACACCCTCGAACTGGTAGGTGCCGTCCTCGTTGCGGAACTCGCTGGCGGCGACGTCGAGGGCGAGGGCGATCTGGGTGCCCGCCTCGTAGCCGGCCTTCTCGACGGCCTCGAGGATGAGGTCGAGGGCGGCGCGGTTGGACTCGAGGTTGGGGGCGAAGCCGCCCTCGTCGCCGAGGCCGGTGGCCAGCCCCTTCTCCTTGAGGACGCCCTTGAGCGAGTGGTAGACCTCCGCGCCCCAGCGCAGCGCCTCCTTGAAGGAGCCCGCGCCGATGGGGGCGATCATGAACTCCTGGATGTCGACGTTGGAGTCGGCGTGGCTGCCACCGTTGAGGATGTTCATCATCGGGACGGGCAGCACGTGCGCGTTGGGGCCACCGACGTAGCGGAACAGCGGCAGGCCCGAGGACTCCGCGGCGGCACGGGCGACGGCCAGGGACACCCCGAGGATCGCGTTGGCGCCCAGCTTGCCCTTGTTGTCGGAGCCGTCGAGGTCGAGCATGACGCCGTCGATGATGCGCTGCTCGCTCGCCTCGTAGCCGACGAGCTTGGGGTTGATCTCGTCGAGGACCGCGTCCACCGCCTGCTCGACACCCTTGCCGAGGTAGCGCTTCTTGTCGCCGTCACGGCGCTCGACGGCCTCGAACGCGCCCGTGGAGGCGCCAGAGGGCACCGCGGCCCGGGCGATGGTGCCGTCGTCGAGGGCCACCTCGACCTCGACCGTGGGGTTGCCCCGGGAGTCGAGGATCTCGCGGGCGCCTACTGCGTCAATGGTGGCCACAGACTTCTCCATCGGTGCTTGAACTGGGTGCCGGACAGGGGTACGTCACGAGGCTACCCGCTGCCCGCTCCCCCGTCGGCGACCGACCCGCAGGCCGGACGGCCGCCCTCAGGAGAGGCGCTGGTATGCGACGGCCAGCGCGGCGCCGAGGCGGGCGTTGCTGCGCACCAGGGCGATGTTGGTGTCGAGCGAGCGGCCCTCGGACAGCTCGACGATGCGCCCGAGCAGGAACGGCGTGATGTCCTTGCCGTGGATCCCGCGCTCGTCGCACTCCGCGAGCGCCCGGTCGATGAGGACGCCGATCTCGTCGGCCGGGATCTCGTCCTCGACGGGGACGGGGTTGGCCACGGCGAGGGCGCCGTGCAGGCCGAGGTCCCACTTGGCCTGCATCATCGCTGCCAGCTCGTCGGCCGAGTCGGCGCGCAGGGGCGCCGCGTGGCCGCTGGAGCGGGAGTAGAACGACGGGAACTCGTGGCTGCCGTGGACGACGACCGGCACCCCGAGGGTCTCCAGCTTCTCCAGGGTGAGCCCGATGTCGAGGATCGACTTCACCCCGGCCGACACGACGGCGACGTCGGTCTGGCCCAGCTCGGTGAGGTCGGCGGAGATGTCGAAGGAGGTCTCGGCGCCACGGTGCACGCCACCCAGGCCGCCCGTGACGAAGACCCTGATCCCCGCCAGCGCGGCCAGCCGCATGGTCGCGGCGACCGTGGTCGCGCCGTGCGCCTTGCGGGCCACGACGTACGGGAGGTCGCGCAGGCTCACCTTGGCGACGTCGGGGTGGGTGGCGAGGGTCTCGAGCTCGTCGCGGTCCAGGCCGATGCGCGGTACGCCGTCGAGGACCGCGATCGTGGCGGGAGTCGCACCCCCGTCGCGGATGATCTGCTCCACCTCGACGGCCATCGCGACGTTGCGCGGGTAGGGCATGCCGTGGCTGATGATGGTGCTCTCCAGCGCCACCACGGGGCGGCCTGCGGCCAGGGCCTGGGCGACCTCGGTCGAGAGGCGCAGTGCGGGGTGGGGCGTGGTCATCGGTTCTCCTGGTCTGGTCTGGTCTGGTGTGGTTGTGGTGTGGTGTGGCTGGGGTGGGGTCGTGGCTGGGGCGGGGTCGTGGGCGGACCGGTTCGGCGCGGGCGTCAGGAGCCCTGCGCCGTACGCAGCTCGGCGTCGACGAGACGGGCGGTGAGGTCGGGCCGCACGGTCCGGTCGCTCGCCACGGTGAGGGCGGCGGCCGCCTGGCCGAACCGTGCGGCGTCGACCGGGGAGTCCCCGCGCAGCAGCGCGTGCACGAACGCCGCCGTCATCGAGTCGCCCGCACCCGTCACGTCGACGACCTCCGCGCCGGGCGCGGGCATGACGGTCACGGCGACGCGGCCGCCGGGCTCGCGTGAGCTGAGCAGGCTGCCGCGGACGCCGCGGCGGACCCACACGTGCTCGACGCCGCGCTCGTGGAGCTGCCGCGCAGCCCGGGCGATCGCTGGCCGGGCCTGCGCGACCGGCTCCCCCACGATCGCGCCGAGCTCGTCGAGGTTGGGGGTGAGGGCGAGCACGGGCCGCTCGGGGGACAGCACGTTGGCCAGCGGCCTCGCCTTGGCGACGCTCACGGGGTCGACCACGACCGGTACGCCACCGGCAGCCGCCTGGTCGAGGACCCACGTGGCGGCTTCCGCGGGGACGTTGCCGTCGAGCACCACCAGGTCGGCGTGGCCGATGAGGTCCCGCGAGCGGAGGAGCTGGGCGACGGTCAGCAGGTCCGTCGCGCGCATGCTGGAGACGGCCACGACGAGCTCGCCCGAGGCGTCGAGCACCGCGAGGTAGGTGCCGGTCGCCTCGGTGGTAGCCACCACGTGGTCGACGACCACCCCTGCCGCACGGGTGGCCGCGAGGACCTCCTCGCCGAACGCGTCGCGGCCGATGGGAGCGACGAGGTGGGTCGGGCTGCCCAGCCGCGCGAGGTTCTCGGCGATGTTGCGCCCCACCCCACCCGGCGTGCTGGTGGTCGCACCGGGGTTGGAGGTGTGCAGCTCGACCGCGCGGCTCGAGTGCGCCTTGATGTCCATGTTGGCCCCGCCGACCACGACCACGGACCTGGTCTCGGGCCGCACGAGGTAGCCCCGGCCGAGGATCGCGCCCTTGCGGGTGAGGTTGGACAGGTGCACGGAGACGGCTGCCCGGGTGGACCCGGTGCGCTCGGCCAGCGCGGCGGCGTCGAGGAGCGGCTCGGCCCGCAGGAGGTCCACGATCTCCCGCTCGCGCTCGGTCAGTCCCATGCTTGAAACTCTAAGGCTTGCTTGGAACATCAAGCAAGTAGCCACGCGCTCCACTCCACGGCCAGACTGCACCCGTGGCACTCGCGGTCTGCCTGCTGCTCGACCCCGACACCGACCACGCCGTCCGCCGGCTCTGGTCGGGGCTCGAGGCGGCCGGCATCCCGACCCTGCTGACGCACACCCACCGCCGCCACGTGCCGCACGTCTCGTATGCGGTGCTGCGCACGTTCGACGAGGACCGCGTGGCCGCCGCCGTGGATTCGCTGCCCGACGGGCCGCCGCTGGCCCTGCGCTTCGACACCGTCGGGCTCTTCCCCCGCGGCCGAGCCGCCCTGCTCCCCGCAGTCACGCCCGCTCTGCTCGCGCGGCAGGAGGCGGTCGTCGAGGCCGTCACTGGCACCGGCGCCGACCTGCACTGGCACTACCGGCCGGGGCGCTGGGTGCCGCACTGCAGCCTCACCACCGGGACCAGCCAGGACCTGCTGCCGACGGCCGCCGTCCACGCGTTCGACGTGCTCCCCCTCGAGGGCCGCGCCGTGCGGGCGGCGCTCATCGACAGCGGCACGGGTCGGCACGTGCCCCTCCCGAACCTGCCCTGACCGGGAGCCCCCCGCCGCAGCGGCCACTGGTCTGAGCGCGGCAGCCGGCGGCCCGGCGCCGAGGGCACCGGGCCGCGGGCCGCCTGGTCCCGACTCAGGCCGGGTGCGCCGCGTGGGCGTGGCTGCGCCGCGAGACGACGGCCATCCCGGCACCTGCGAGGGCGACGCCGGCCAGGAGCCCGGCGCCGATCTGCAGGACCTGCACGCCGTTGTCGTTGACGGTCAGGACCGTCCCTACGCCGGAGGAGCCGCCGACCGTCCCTCCCTCGAAGCAGGAGGTGGTGCAGTGCTGCTCGCCCGGGCTGCCGCTCCCGGGGTCCGGGCGGGCGCTGGCCGGCCCGGCCATGGAAAGGGCTACGAGGCCGGTGGCTCCGGCGATGGAGGCCGCCCGGCGGATGTTGGTGGTGTGCGACATGGTCCTGTCCTCTTCGTGGGTGGTCGTGTCGTGCCGGACGGGGTGTCCACGACCGTTGTGGCACGGACCGGTTCCGGGGCGGCTCCGGACCGGTGTCAGTCCGGTGTCAGGTCTGGCACCAGACGTGGTCGGCCGAGGACGGGTAACCGCCGATGTGTGGGTGCATCGGAGGGCATGAGGCCTTTGGCAGCATCCTCCCGTACGTCCGCATAACGTCGAGTGCCGTTGTGCTCCAGCGGTTTTCGGCGACGGGCAGCGCATGACGACCGGGTCGCAAACCGGTTGACGCACGTCCTGCGCAGGACCACTGTCATGAGCGTGCGCATAGCGCTGCTCGGTTCCCTCGAGGTCGACGGCGGTCGCACGACCCTCGGCAAGCGTGACCGGGTGGTCCTGCAGGCCCTGGCCGTCCGGCCCGGGACGGACGTGAGCCCCGAGGCCCTGGCCGACTGCCTCTGGGGCGAGCACGTGCCCGAGACGTGGCACAAGGTCGTCCAGGGGTGCATCGTCCGCCTGCGCAAGGCCGTCGGTGCCGACGCGATCCAGACCTCTCCGCGCGGGTACCGGCTGCTCATGCACCGGGACGAGCTGGACCACCTCTACTTCGAGCACCTGGTGTCCAGGGCTCGCGACCTGTTGGCCGACGGGAACCCCGAGCGCGCCCTGTACGTGACCGGTCTGGCGCGTGGGCTGTGGAGGGGCGAACCCTTGGTCGACCTCGCCGACTGGGCTCCGGGGCGGATCGCCGCCGAGCAGCTCACGGAGCTGTGGCGCGACACCGAGGAGCTGCACGCAGAGGCCCTGCTCAGGGTCGGCCGCTACGAGGACGTCCTCGGCGAGGCAGTCCGGCTCGTGGCCGAGGAGCCGCAGCGGGAGCGCCGCTGGGGTCTCCTGGCCCTGGCGCAGTACCAGGCCGGGCGCCAGGGTGACGCGCTGCAGACCCTGCAGCGCGCCAAGGCCCTGCTCGTCGACGAGCTCGGCGTGGACCCCGGTCGAGACCTGACCGACCTGGAGACGGGGATCCTGCGGCAGGACCCCGCTCTGCTGCCGCCGCCGGCCGTCCCACCGACGAGCACCGAGTGCCCCTACCTGGGGCTCGCGGCCTACGACATCGACGATGCGCCCGGCTTCTTCGGACGTCGGCCCGACACCGCGGCGTGCCTCCGGCGACTGGACGGGACGGGGGCGCTGGCCGTCGTGGGGCCGTCCGGCTGCGGCAAGTCCTCCCTGGTCCGCGCCGGCGTCGCAGCGGCCCTGACGGCCGACGGCCGACGAGTGACGGTCATGACACCGGGCGTCGATCCCCTGACCTCCCTCGAGGCGGTCGACCTCGCTGCCCTCGATGCCCTCGTCGTCGACCAGTGCGAAGAGGCCTTCAACGCCGACTCCGACTCGCCCGACCGAGCCGAGTTCTTCGACCGTCTCGGCGAGATCGCCGACAACGGCCGGTGTCTCCTCGTCGTGTCGCTGCGCGCGGACCGGCTCGGCGAGCTCGCCACCCACCCCGACTTCGCCCGGCTCGTCGAGCGCGGGCTCTACCTCCTGGGAGCCATGACCCCACCCGACCTCCGGTTGGCCATCGAGGGGCCCGCACAGCAGGCCGGGCTCCGGCTCGAACCCGGGCTCGTCGACCTGCTCGTCCGTGAGGTGGCAGGGGAGCCGTCGGCCCTGCCGATGCTCTCGCACGTGCTGAGGCAGACCTGGCGTCGCCGGGAGGGGCAGACCCTCACCGTCGCGGGATACCAGTCCACTGGTGGGATCCAGGGTGCCATCTCGCACTCCGCGGAGAGCCTCTTCGGGGAGCTCACCGCGGCGCAGCGACGGGTCCTCCGGGACCTCATGGTCCGACTGGTGGGGCGGGACGACTCGGGCAAGCCGGTCCGACAGCGGCTGCCGCGCCGGGCCGTCGAGACCGACGAGGACCACAGCCTGGTGGTGCAACGGCTGGTGTCGGCGCGCCTGCTCAGTGCCGACGGCGACACCGTCGAGATCGCTCATGAGACCCTGGCCGTGGCGTGGCCGAGGCTGCGGTCCTGGCTGGACGACGACGTCGACGGACTGCGCATCGTGCGCCAGCTCACCCTCGCGGCCACGAGCTGGGACGGGCTTGGCCGTCCCGACAGCGAGCTCTACCGCGGTGTCCGCAGGGCCGCGGCGCAGGAGTGGCGCGAACGGACCCACCCCTCGTTGTCAGCGGTGGAGCAGGACTTCCTGGACGCGTCCGACCGGCTGCACACCGCAGAGCAGGAGGCCACCGAGGCCCAGGTGCGCACCGAGCGCAGGTCGAACCAACGACTGCGGGCAGGCCTGGCCACCGTCGCGGTCCTTCTCGCCGTGGCCATCGTCGCAGGCGCCCTGGCGAAGAACGCCGCGAACCGCGCGGACCAGCAGGCCGTGGCCGCGGACGAGCAGGCACTCACCGCCGACGCGCGTCGACTGGGTGCCGAGGGCCTGCGGGCGGCAGACCTCGACCGCTCCCTGCTGCTGTCGGCAGCCGGGGTCCGGCTCCACGACTCGGTCGACACCCGTACGAACCTGCTCGCGACGCTCGACCGGGCCCACCAGCTGCTCCGGACCCACCGCACCGGCACGGCCGTGAACCTCACGGTGAATCCCGCGACCGGCCAGGTGGCCCTGGCGATGCCCTTCGACGGGGTGGCCCTGTTCGACGGGAGCACCCTTCAGGAGCTGCACCACGACCCCCAAGTCCGCGGACCGGGCCTCGTGTCGAGCCCGGACGGCCACCTGTACGCGGCCTCCCTGATGCCTGAGCTGACCGGGGAAGCCTCCGACCCACCTGCGGTCACCCTGCTCGACGAGCGCGGCGCCGTGAGCAGCGTCCAGCTCGGTGGCGTCCCGTCCAACCGCTACGCGCAGCAGGAGCTGTCGTTCAGCCCCAACGGCCGGTGGCTCGTCGTCGGCCTGCTGCACCGCGAGGGCGCAGCCCCACCGGTGACCGTGGTCTGGGACCTGACCGCCCCCGGAAGGCCCGCCGCCCTCGTGCAGCTCGGGGACCAGGACCACTCACCCGTCGTGTCCGACGACGGTCGCACGCTCTACGGCGCCGGAGGTGGGCACGTGCGGGTGGTGGACCTCGCCGGAGGCAGGGGACCGGTAATGCTGGACGCGGCCGACCTTGACGTCCGGGAGGTCGGCGACCAGCTGCGCCTGCACCCCGACGGGCGCACGCTGGCGGTGGGCGCCGGGGACGAGGTCGCGCTGCTCGACACGCACAGTCTCACCACCCGGGCGGTCCTCAGTGGCCACGGTCGGACCGACGCCCTGGCCTTCTCCCGGGACGGCCGTCGGCTGGCCTCCGCCGGGGAGGAGGTTGTGGCGTGGGACCTGTCCGGCGGACAGCCGCGCGAGCTGCTGCGCCACGAGGACCCGTCCGGCGCCTCGCTCGGGTTCAGCCCTGACGCCAGGACCCTCTACACCGTGGAGCAGAGCGGCCTCCTGCTCGCCTGGGACCTCGACGGTGATCGGAGCTTCCTGCGCACGCACCCGGGAGAGGCCCTCGCGCGCGAAGCGCCCGCGGTCATCCGCTTCTCACCCGACCGCCGCAAGATCGGCTACGTGTGGGGCTCCCCTGCCGCGGTCCAGGTGCGGGACGGGGCCACGGGGGCGCTGGGACCGTTGATCGACGTCAGGCTGCGCCAGCGGAGCTGGATCGACCTCGCCTGGAGCCCGGACTCCAGACACTTCAACGTCACCACGGGTGATGGCACGGTGGGCATCTGGGACGCCACCACCGGCCGCAACCTCGCGTCCCACACCCTGGTCCAGGCGGAGGGCAGCACCACGCGACCGGGCCCGACGGGCGCGACGGAGGGCGCGAGCATCGCGTTCTGGTCCCTCGACGGCCGGTTCCTGCTCGTCGGCAGCACGACCGGCCGCCTGCACGTGCTCGACGGGCGTACCCTGGCGCCGGTGCACGAGCCCGTGCAGGTGACCTCGTCGAAGGAGGGCGGCAGGACGCCGCCGGTCCAGGGCCTCGAGCCCAGCCCGGACCTGCGCACCGTCGTCACCTTCGGCGACCAGACCCGGGTCGTGGACTACGTCGACGGCGTGGTGGAGCCGCCCCTGGGCTACGGCGGCGACCGCGCCACCATCGCCTTCGCACCACGGGGGGGCAGGGCCCTCGTCGGCACCTCCAGCGGTGAGGTGGGGATCGTCGACACCGCGAGGCGACGGTGGCTGGCCCAGCCGGCTGCGGTGCCTCCCTTCCCCGGGTACTCGGTGGTGTGGTCCCCGGACGGCAGCCGCGTGGCGACGACGAACGAAGGACAGGTCGGGTGGTGGGACCGCAGTGGCACCTTCCAGGGGTCGATCAAGGTCCCGGACGCAGCCTCGGTGGCCTTCTCCGACGACGGGCGACGACTGCACGTCGCCGACGACCAGGGCGGTGTCCACACCTGGGACCTCGACCCAGCCGAGTGGGTGCGGGCGGCCTGCCTCACCGCCGGCCGCGACCTCACCGTCGCCGAGTGGCGCAGCTACCTGCCGGGGCGTCCCACTCAGTCGATCTGCGGCTGAGTGGCAGCGAGCGCCGCGACAGCCCCCCTCAGCTCTGCCTCGGCATCCAGGCCCTGGGTCCTCGCCCGGGCCACGAGCGCCAGCAGCTCGTGGCCGAGGCCGTGCCCGACAGGGAGCGGCCCACGCCCGGAGCGCTCCCATCGCGCCACCACCTTCTCCGCCGCGAGCAGGGCGGGCAGCGAGCTCGGTATGCCGTGCAGCAGCCCCTCGTGCCCCGCCTCGCCGCCGCCGTGCTGCGCCTTGGCCGCCCGCTCCTGCGCCTTGATCTGCTCCCAGGCGACCTCGACCTCACCGGGGGTCGAGGCGCCGCCGTCGGCGAATACGTGGGGGTGGCGCCGTACGAGCTTGTCGACGAGCACGCCCGCCACGTCGTCGATGTCGAACGGCGCCACGGGGTCGTCCTGCGCGACCCGCGACTGGAACGCCACCTGGAGCAGCACGTCGCCGAGCTCCTCGCGGATGTGGTCGAGGTCGCCGGACGCGATCGCCTCGGCCGCCTCGTGCGCCTCCTCGATGAGGTACTTCACCAGGGACTCGTGCGTCTGCTCGGCGTCCCATGGGCAGCCGCCGGGCGAGCGGAGCCGGTCCATCACGGCGACGACGTCGAGGAGGCGTGAGCCCGGGACGTCCCACGACCCGACGAGCACCTCGACCTCAGGCGGGTCGCCGAGGCGCGAGACCTCCGAGGCCACGGCGTCGGTGAGGCCGGGGTCGCCGTCGGCGGAGGCCACCCACACCACCTCACCGGACGCGGCACGGTCCATCAGGTCACGGGCGAGCGCCGGGGCGGAGGGGTCCGCGGCCGCCACCACCTCGAGGCCGGCCTGCACCAGGGCGTCGGCGAAGGGCTCCGCGGGGTCACGGGCGAGCACGACCTGCGCCGCCTCGAGCGCCTGCCACGCCGCCCGGGTCAGAAGCCCGGGCGCGATGC
This sequence comes from Pedococcus sp. 2YAF34, assembly GCF_052114585.1. Taxonomy (NCBI): domain Bacteria; kingdom Bacillati; phylum Actinomycetota; class Actinomycetes; order Micrococcales; family Intrasporangiaceae; genus Pedococcus; species Pedococcus sp. 2YAF34. The sequence goes on along the minus strand of NZ_JBFRFA010000025.1, from coordinate 42,038 downwards.
GGGGGCTGCCGACGAGCAGGGTCAGGCGCCGGGCCACCGGGCGGTCAGCCCTGCGGCGCGGCGGAGGGCTCGGCCTTGATCCAGTTGGGGCTGCTGGCGTCGAAGCTGATCTTCTTCGGGTCGAACTTGCCGTAGCGCGGGTTGATGGTGATCTTCGCCTTGGAGGCGAGGTCGACCGCGCGGCCCTGCTCCTCGCTGGTCATCTGGTTGAAGGCCAGGCTGGCCCGCACGAGCTCCAGGGTCGCGGGCGAGGGGTCCTCGATCGCGGCCACGGCCTGCCGGGCGGCCGAGTCGGACAGGCCCTTGCCGGCGCCGTCGGCGACGGTGTTGATGAAGCCGGCCATGATGAGGCTGGCCACGGCGTTGGCCGTGGTGATGCCGGAGTCGGGCTGGGCCGCGAGGATCTGCCGCGACGCCTCCTGGGCCTCCTGCTCGGTGATCCGCTGGCCGTTGACGACGGCAGCGGTGTCGGCGGACGCACAGCCCGACACCCCCAGCACGACGACGGCGACCCCGGCCACGAGCGACCCACGCAGGACGCGAAATGCCTTCACGACTTCCCTCTCTCCAAGCTCACAAAGGTGCTCAACAGGTGCACGCTCACCGGGCCGGCACCGCACCCTCGCGGGTGCCCACCCGGGCGGCGTCGGCGACGCTGCCCAGCATGACGGCGCGGATCAGGTCGCTGGCCCACTGCAAGACTGCCGTGTCACGCAGCGGTTTGCCAGCCACCCTCGCCGTCATCGGCTTCGGCACGAGAATCGTATGCACCGTGTCCTTGACCAGTGACTTGGGGTAGAGCCGCTGAAGCCGGAGCTGGGCGGACTCCGGCAGGTCGACCGGGCCGAACCGCACGAAGTTCCCCTGCACGGAGATGTCACCCACCCCGGCAGCCCGCGCCACGGTGCGCAGGCGGGCCACCTCCATGAGGTTGCGGACCGGCTCGGGCAACGGACCGTAGCGGTCGACCAGCTCGGCCTCGATCTCGCCCAGCTGCGCCTCGTCGACGACGCTGGCGAGCTTCTTGTAGGCCTCGAGCCGCAGCCGCTCCCCCGGCACGTAGTCGTGGGGCAGGTGGGCGTCGACGGGCAGCTCGATCTTGATCTCGGTCGGCGCGGTCTCGCCGTCGCCGCGGAACTCGGCCACGGCCTCGCCGACGAGCCGGACGTAGAGGTCGAACCCGACGCCGGCGATGTGGCCGGACTGCTCGCCGCCCAGCAGGTTGCCCGCGCCGCGGATCTCGAGGTCCTTCATCGCGATCTGGATGCCCGCGCCGAGGTCGGTGTGGCTGGCCATGGTCTGGAGGCGGTCGTGCGCCGTCTCCGTCATCGGCTTCTCCGGCGGGTAGAGGAAGTAGCAGTAGGCCCGCTCGCGCCCTCGGCCGACACGACCACGCAGCTGGTGGAGCTGGGAGAGGCCGAGGACGTCGGACCGCTCCACGATCAGCGTGTTGGCGTTGGAGATGTCGAGGCCGGTCTCGACGATCGTCGTGCAGACGAGGACGTCGAACTTCTTGTCCCAGAAGTCGACGACGACCTGCTCGAGCTTGTGCTCGCCCATCTTGCCGTGAGCCGTGGCGACGCGGGCCTCCGGCACGAGCTCGCGGATCCGGGCAGCGGCGCGCTCGATGCTCGACACCTTGTTGTGGACGAGGAACACCTGTCCCTCGCGGAGCAGCTCGCGCTTGATGGCGGCGACGATCTGCTTCTCCTCGTAGGCCCCGACGTAGGTGAGCACCGGGTGGCGCTCCTCCGGTGGCGTGGCCAGGGTCGACATCTCGCGGATGCCGGTGACGGCCATCTCCAGCGTGCGCGGGATCGGGGTGGCCGACATCGCGAGGATGTCGACGGCGGTGCGCAGCGCCTTGAGCTGCTCCTTGTGCTCGACACCGAACCGCTGCTCCTCGTCGATGACGACCAGGCCGAGGTCCTTGTAGCGGATCTCCTTGGACAGCAGGCGGTGGGTGCCGATGACGAGGTCGACCGAGCCGTCGGCCAGTCCCGCGATCGTCTCCCTCGCCTCCTTGTCGGACTGGAAGCGCGACAGCGCCTTGACCGTCACGGGGAACTGCGCGTAGCGCTCGGAGAACGTCTGGAAGTGCTGTTGCACCAGCAGGGTGGTCGGCACGAGGACTGCGACCTGCTTGCCGTCCTGGATCGCCTTGAACGCGGCCCGCACGGCGATCTCGGTCTTGCCGTAGCCGACGTCGCCACAGATCAGGCGGTCCATGGGCACGGTGCGCTCCATGTCGGCCTTGACCTCGTCGATCGAGCTGAGCTGGTCGGGCGTCTCGACGTAGGCGAAGGCGTCCTCGAGCTCGCGCTGCCACGGGGTGTCGGGCGCGAACGCGTGGCCCGAGGTCGCCATCCGCGCGCTGTAGAGCTGGATGAGCTCGGCGGCGATCTGCTTGACGTAGCGGCGGGCCTTGGACTTCGTCTGCTTCCAGTCGGAGCCGCCCATCTTGCTCAGGACCGGCATCTCGCCCCCGACGTAGCGCGTGACCTGGTCGAGCTGGTCGGTGGGCACGAAGAGCCGGTCACCGGGCTGTCCCCGCTTGGACGGGGCGTACTCGATGACGAGGTACTCGCGGGTCGCGTCACCGACCTTGCGCTGCACCATCTCGACGAACTTGCCGACGCCGTGCTGCTCGTGGACGACGTGGTCGCCGGGCTTCAGCTGCAGCGGGTCGACCTGGTTGCGCCGCCGCGAGGGCATCTTGCGCATGTCCTTGGTCGAGCCGCCCTGGCCGGGGGTGCCGGTCAGGTCGGTCTCGGTGACCAGCGCGAACCGGCTGCCGGGCGCGAGGAACCCCGAGCCGACGGACCCGGTGGTCAGGTGCACCATGCCGTCCGTCAGGTCGCCGAGGTCGGCGTCGAGGCGGGCGGGCACCGACTCGCCGGCGAGCACCTCGGCGACGCGTCGCGCCATACCGGGGCCCTCGGTGACCACCACGACGCGCCAGCCGTCACCCACCCAGCGCTGGAGGTCGGCGACCGCCTCGGGGGTGGACCCGCGGTAGCGCGCCACCTCCTCGAGACCGGTGTTGACGACCACGGCGTCGTCGTCGGCGAGTTCCTCGTCGGCCACGAACGGGCCCAGGTCCCACCACGGCATCCCCGACTCGCGGGCGTGCGCGCGAAGGTCGGACAGGTTCCAGAACGAGGCGGTGCCGAGCAGGCCCTGCAGGTCGATCGGCACGGCGTTGCCGGCAGCGGCGTTGGCCCAGCCGGCGTCGAGGAACTCCTGGCTGGTGGCGACGAGGTCGTGGGCGCGGGTGCGCACGCGCTCGGGGTCGCAGACGACCACGGCCGTGCCCTCGCGCAAGGTGTCCAGGACGCTCTCCATGCCGTCGACCAGCGCCGGGGCGAGGGACTCCATGCCCTCGACCGCGATGCCCTCGGCCAGCTTGGTCAGCAGGTCGGCGGCGCCGGGCAGCTGCTCGACGAGCGCTGCCGCGCGGGCGCGAACCGACTCGGTGAGCAGCACCTCGCGGCACGGGGGTGCCCACAGGCCGTGCTCGGCCACCTCGAGGCTGCGCTGGTCGGCGACCTTGAACCAGCGGATCTCCTCGACCGTGTCGCCCCAGAACTCGACCCGGACCGGGTGGTCCTCGGTGGGCGGGAAGACGTCGAGGATGCCGCCGCGCACGGCGAACTCGCCACGGCGCTCGACCAGGTCGGTGCGGGAGTAGGCAGCCGCCGCGAGGTCCTCGACGACCTGCTCCAGGGGTGCCTCGTCGCCGGCGCGCAGGGCCACCGGTCGCAGGTCGCCCAGCCCGCGGGCGACGGGCTGGAGCACCGCGCGGACGGGGGCGACGACGACGTCGAGGGGGCCGTAGGTGGGGTCGTCGGGATCGGGGTGGCGCAGCCGGCGCAGGACGGCCAGGCGCTTGCCGACGGTGTCGCTGCGGGGGCTCAGCCGCTCGTGGGGCAGGGTCTCCCACGCGGGGAAGTCGGCCACCCGCTCGTGGTCGAGGAAGCAGCCCAGGGCCGACACGAGGTCCTCGGCCTCCCGCGTGGTGGCGGTGACGGCGAGCAGCGGCCGCCCGGCCTCCTTGGCGAACGCCGCCACGAGGGCGGCCCGGGCACCGGTGGGCGCCGAGATGTCGACGGTGGGCTCACCGGCGCGGGCTGCGGCGAGGGCGCGGGCCACGCCGGGGTCGGCGGTGAGCGCGTCGAGCAGCGGGGCGAGGGTCATGGAGGGGCTCCTGCTCACGGCTGGGTACAGCACGAACGCCCCACGGCAGCTGCCGATGGGGTGTCTCCAACCCTAACCACCGCGCCCGACAGGGTGCTCGGCGGAGGACCTCGGGCGGCCGGTGGGCCACACGCTCATCCCTTTGGATGAGCCACCGCTGGACCGCTCCTCAGAGGATTGACGCGCAGGTGGTGGACCGGCGCGCACCTCGTTCGAGCGCTCTCGGCCCACCGAGCGGGACACGCAGGAAGCAGCTCCTGCGGCGGCGGGAGGGACGTCGCGAGGACCGGTGGAGCAGAGGTATCGAGCTCGGACGCAGTGTCGTCCGCAGGGGTGGTGGACATGGGACCGAACCAGAGCAGTGGCGCACCCCGCGCCGCGGCTGCCGGCGCCCTCCGGCCTGCGGGAGCGGGCTCATGACGCTCGTCTCCGACCGCCAGACCCCGCCGGGCCGGGCCGACACACCCGAGGCGACCACGCCGCCACCACCCGCGCCACCACTGGGCGACCTGCCCGACCTCACCCTGCCACCGGCGCTGGTGCACGACCTGCTGCTCGGGCTGGCCGGCGTGCTGCCCCGCGGCCAGGTGCTCGGCGGGCCGCTCGCCGAACGCGCTGCGGACCCCGTGCGGGGCAGGGCCGGGGAGGTCACCCTGGTCCTGCCCACGGCGGAGGCCGCCCAGCGGGCCCTCGCGAGCGGCCGGCTGGTGCTGCGCGACGAGGAGCACACACCGCTCGCCCTGCTGGAGTCGCTCACCGCGGTCGAGGGCAGCGACGTAGCCCTCACCGGGCTCCCCCGCCCGCTGCGGACCCGCGAGTCACGGGCCGCGTCGCACCCCGAGGTGGACTTCGACCTCGAGAGCCTGCACCACCGGCCCGTCCTCGTGATGGGCCGGCCCGCGACGACCGCCGACGTCGCCGCCCTGTCCGCCTGGGCCGCCGGCGTCGACCGGCCGGTGGTCCTGGTCATGGAGCAGAGCGACCGGCACGACCGCGTGGGCACGGCCACGCTGCTGCGGCTCGCGGAGGCGCTCGTCGCCGAGCTGGGGACCCCTGCCGACATCCTCACCGTCCCCCTGGAGGGGCGCGACGCCCGCAGCGACACCGGGCTCGCCCGTCGGGTCGCCGCCCGGCTGCGTGCGGTGGACGTCCGCCTCCTGCTCGACGACGCCCCGGCCCCGAGCGCGCAGGCCTGGCGACAGGCCAGGGCGGCACTGCTCGACGGCCACGACGAGGCGGGGCTGGAGGGCTTTCCCGAGACCACCCACGAGCTCCTCCACGCGTGGCGCCTGCCCCGGTCGCGCCGCGGGCTCGTCGTGATGTTCACCGGCCTCTCCGGCTCGGGGAAGTCGACGCTGGCACGCGACGTCGCGGACTGGGTGGCGACCCACTCGAGCCGCACCGTCACCCTCCTCGACGGCGACCGCGTGCGGCAGCTGCTGTCGTCCGGTCTCGGGTTCGACGAGGCCTCGCGCGAGCTCAACGTCCGCCGGATCGGCTACGTGGCAGCCGAGGTCGCGCGGCACGGCGGCATCGCCATCTGCTCCCCCATCGCCCCGACGGCCACGGTGCGTGCCGAGGTGCGCGCGATGGCCGAGTGCGTGGGCGACTTCCTGCTCGTCCACGTCTCCACCCCCCTCGAGGAGTGCGAACGGCGCGACCTCAAGGGCCTGTACGCCGCCGCGCGCCAGGGCACCGTCCCGCACTTCACCGGGATCTCGGCGCCGTACGACGTGCCGGTGGATGCCGACCTCCGGGTGGACACCTCCCGGACCGAGCGGCCGCAGGCCGCGCGCATGGTCCTCGACACCCTCATCGAGGGTGGCTGGCTCTCGGAGGAACGCGAATGAACATCGACCCCCTGATGGTGGCGGCCTCCTTCGGGATCGGCATCGTCGTCGGCCTCACCGGCATGGGCGGCGGCGCCCTGATGACGCCCGTCCTCGTCCTGTTCTTCAACGTGCCACCGCTGACGGCCGTGTCGAGCGACCTCGTCGCCGCCGCGGTGATGAAGCCCGTCGGGTCGGTCGTCCACCTGCGCCGCGGGACGGTCAGCCTCGGCCTGGTGAAGTGGCTCGTGGTGGGTTCCGTGCCGGCAGCGTTCGGCGGCGTCCTGGTCATGCGGATGCTGGGTGACGGCGAGCAGCTCCAGCACGTGGTGCAGGTGGCCCTCGGCGTGGCCCTGCTCATCGCCGCCACCGGACTGGCGGTCCGTGCCTACATGCGCCTGCTCGAGCGGGCCGCGCGACGCGACGGCACCGCCGACCCGCTACCGGTGGGCCCGCCGCGGGTCACGCCGCGCATCCTCCCGACGGTGGCCATCGGCGTGGTCGGCGGCCTCGTGGTCGGCATGACGTCGGTGGGCTCGGGATCGCTCATCATCATCGCGCTCATGGCTCTCTACCCGACGCTCAAGGCCAACTCCCTCGTCGGCACCGACCTCGTCCAGGCTGTGCCGCTCGTGATGTCGGCGGCCCTGGGGCACATCTTCTTCGGCGACTTCCAGCTGGCGCTCACGGCGTCGCTCATCCTCGGCAGCGTGCCCGGCGCCTGGATCGGGGCCCGGGTCTCCTCCCGTGCGCCCGGCGGCCTGGTCCGCCGAGTCCTCGCCTTCGTCCTGCTCGCGTCGTCGCTCAAGCTCCTCGGCGTCCCCACCGTCACGACGGCGTTCGCGCTCCTCGCCCTCGCCCTCGCTGCCCCCGCGGCCTGGATGGTCGTCCGGCACCGGCACGGCTTCCCCGCGCTGGCGAGTCGCCGGCACCGCCTCGCCCGCACCCCCGTCCCGGAACGGCAGCCGTCATGAGCGCCCTACCCGCCACCCACCCCGGCGCCGGCAGCCACCGCCGGCCGCGGTCGTCCGCGCTGCCCGCCTCCCTCGGCGGGAGGGTCGCGACGGTCGGGGCCGCGGTCCTGATCTGCGCTGCAGCCATGGTCTCCGGCCTGTCCGCCGGTGGCGACAACAAGAGCCTGGTGGTGCTGCCGCTCGTCGGTGTCGTCGGCATCGGCGTCGCGGTCCTCGCGCTCACGCGCTTCGCGCCCTTCGTCCTGCTCCTCCTCGGCGTCCGGTCCAGCCTCGACGTCATCAAGCTCTCCGGCGCCTCGGCCGGCAACACCGCCACCAACAACGCCTCGCGCGGCCTCGACCCGTCGAGCATCGTCGCCCTGCTGTTCCTGGTCGCCTCCATGCTGTGGCTGCTCGCGCAGTACTCCGACGAGCGCCGGCTCAAGGGCTCGCCGCTGCGCATCGCCCTGCTCAGCCTGGTGGCCGCGGGCACGGTCAGCGTCATCTCCTCGGAGGTGCCGGGAGCGTCGGCCATGGAGGCCATGCGCATCCTCTCCTGGGTCATGATGTTCATCGTCCTCGAGCAGGTCATCGTCGACCGACGGACGCTCGAGAAGGTGCTGTACGCCGCGTACGCCGGCCTGCTCTTCCCCCTCGGCTACACCTTGGCGCTCATGGTCTTCGGGAGCCCTCCCTCGGAGGTCAAGGGCAGCTTCACGCGCATCACCGGGCCGTTCCTGCAGTCCAACACCTTCGCCCGCTACCTGGCCTTCATGGTCGTGTTCGGGGTGGCGATCTACCCGTCGCTCTCGCGCCGCAGTCGCTATGCCATGGTGCCGCTGCTCGGCTTGTCGTCGATGTTCCTGCTCATGACGCTGACCCGGGGCGCCATCCTCGCCGCCGTCGTCGGCGTGGTCCTCGTCGCCGTGGTGCAACGGCGCAAGGGAGTGCTCGTCGGGTTCGCCGCCTCCGCCCTGCTCGCCGTCGCGCTGGTGCCCGGGCTCGGCGCCCGCTTCGCCACCGTGACCGACACCCAGCAGCAGCTGCCCGGTGGTCCAGAGACCGGCAACAGCCTGGAGTGGCGCCTGAAGTACTGGACCGAGGTGCTGCCGCTGGCCAACAGCAACCCGGTCACCGGCATCGGGCTCAACATGACGCAGTACCAGACCGACGCCGCAAAGCAGCCGCACAACGACTTCATCCGCGCCTACGTCGAGACCGGCATCGCCGGCCTCCTCGCCTACCTCGCGATGCACGCACTGTTGCTGCGCAACGGGATCGCCGCGATCCGCAACTCGGTCCGGGGCACGTTCGAGCACGCGGTGGCCACCGGCGCACTGGGGTGCGCCGTCTGCTTCCTGCTCGGCAGCGCGGGCGCCAACGTGATGTCCAACGTCGTGAGCCTGTGGTACCTCGCGACGTTCTCGGCTGCGGGTTCGTACATCGCCCGGCGCAACCCCGTGACGGGGCGCGTCGACGGGCTCTACCCGGCGGGCCGCACCAGCGCGCCGGCACCCGCCCACGCGAGCCAGGCGGCGTCGTCGTCGTGACCACCGAGGCGAGGGGCCGGCTCGAGCGCGCGCAGCCGTCGCGCTCGACCATCAACCGCATGGGCCGCGGCGGGGGCCTCAACCTCGTCGGAGCCGTGTGCAACCAGCTGTCGCTCTTCGCGATCATCTCGGTCCTCGCGGGGCTCGGCGAGCGCGAGGTCGGGCGCTACGCCTCGTGCTTCGCGCTGCTGTCGCTCCTCGGCCTGCTGTCGCTGGCCGGCTTCCGCTCGGCGATGACGCGCTTCGTCGCCATGCACGTCGCCGACGACGACGCGCGGCGGCTGCGCGGCACCGTACGCCTCGGCCTGGGCCTGACCGTCGCCGCCTCCGTGGTCATCGGCGCCGCCCTCGCCCTGTCGGCCCCCTGGCTGGCACCGGCCCTCGGCGACGAAGGGCTCACCACCGGTATCCGGCTGGTGGGCCTGACCCTGCCGGCCGCGACCATCTCCGACGCCGCGCTCGCGGCCACACAGGGGTGGCGCACCCAGGTGCCCTTCACCGTCATCGGCCGCATCGTCGACCCCGTGGCGCGACTCGTCCTGACGGCGCTGGCGCTGGCCGCAGGCCTCGGGGTCGATGGCGCGCTGTGGGCGCTGGCGATCTCGTCGTGGGCCAGCGCGATCCTGGCGCTGCGGTCCCTCCGCAAGCGCCTGCGCCCCGTGCCGCGGGTGCCGGCCCGCTACGAGGTGCGCGAGATCTTCGGGTTCTCCATGGTCAGCTGGGTCTCGGCACTGGCCGCCACCGGGCTCATCTGGGTCGACACCCTGCTGCTCGGCGCCCTGCGCGGACAGCACGACGTCGGTGCCTACAACGTGGCCACGCGGCTGGTGATGCTCGCGGTGTTCGTGATGGCGCCCATCAACGCGTCGTTCACCCCGCACCTCGCCCACCTCGTGCACACCGACCAGCGTGAGGAGGCGGCCAGGGCGTACGGCAGCGCGGCCCGCTGGATCCTCGTGCTGTCGATGCCCTCGTTCATCCTCCTGGTCGCCTTCAGCGAGCAGCTGCTCGGCTACTTCGGGCGCGGCTACCGCAGCGCCGCGGCCGTCACCGCGATCCTCGCGCTCGGACAGCTCGTCAGCGCTGCCGCCGGGCCGTGCGGGACGGTGCTCAACATGTCGGGCCGCGTGATGCTCAACATGCTGGACAACGTCGGCGTCCTGGTCCTCAACATCGTCCTCAACCTCGTGCTCATCCCCCGCTACGGCGTCGTGGGGGCGGCCATCGCATGGAGTGCCAGCCTCGTCACGGCCAACGTCGTCAAGGTGCTGCAGGCGCAGCTCGTCGTCGGCATCCACGCCGCCGGCGCGGGGCTGGGCAAGGTCGCCGCCGCGACCGTCCCGGCGGTCGGGGCGGCCTGGCTGGTGAGCCGCTGGGTGGCCACGTGGACCGACGTCCTGCTCGTGGCGGCACCAGCCGTCGTCGTCGTGTTCTTCGGCGCCCTGGTTGCGCTGGGACTCGATGCCGAGGACAAGGCGCTCACGCGATCGCTGCTGCGGGGCAAGGCATTCCGTCGCCGGGCCGTGGAGGGACGGGCATGACCGCCGCACCACGCGAACGCCTCGGCAGCGACGAGGGCAGCGCTCCTCAGCAGACCTTCGCGAAGATCGACGCCGCCGTGGCTGCCATGTCGCGTGATCTCGCGGTGTTGTCCGACACCCCTGCCACGAGCGTGTTGAGCGACGTCGTCTCCGCCGACGCCTGCGCGGTGGCCGCCTTCACCGCCGCGCCGATCTCGGCCGGGGTCGGGGAGGCGCCCGCCGGCTGCGAGGACGCGAGCTTGGCGACGGCGGCAGTGGCCGACCGCAGCGCCGCGATCTGCGACCTGCGGGTGGCGGCTGCGGCCGGCACCTTCGCGCCTGCGGCCGAGGCCTTGGCCGAGCCCCAGCGGGTCAGGCTCAGCCCGGACGCGATGCGCGAGCAGCTGCGGGTCTCGATGGGGTATGCCGCGGCGCGAACTGCCTTGAGCCCGTTGCGTGCCGACGCCGTGCCCGCCGTGGACGACGTCCTGAGCGCGTCCAGCGTGGCGTTGGACTTCAGCACCCGCGACCGTGCCGCCAGCGTGTTGAGCGCGGCAGCCAGGGCCGGGTTCGTGGTCGGCACCGCGGCAGAGGAGGACGACGAGGTCGTCGAGCTCGGGGACGTCGTCGTGGACGAGGTGGAGGAGCTCGAGGAGGTCGTGGTCGGCGGTGCCGTCCCGTCCCCCGAAGCGCACCCCGCGAGGAGGCAGACGGCCAGTGCCGTGGTCACCAGTGTGTTGCGTCGCATGGCAGGAACCCCTCATCACGTCGTCGGTCGTGCCCCGCCCACATCCTCGCACCCCGCACCGCTCTCCGGGGGCGAATCCTGCGATACCGCGCAGGACTGCACGAACGCCCTCCCTGGATCATCCGAAAGATCGGAATCGCCTGTGAAACCAATCAATCCCGCTTCTCGGGAGGACGGCGGAACTATCGTTTTCCCGGCGGGCCCAGGCGTCGTCGACGCCCCCTCCCCGCAGCACGGGGAAAGAGGCAGGATGAACACTCGCAGAGCCGCCGGCCGCGTCCTCGCTCCGCTGCGTGCGGCCCTGCCGCGGCGCACGGGGATGGTGCCGGGATACCTCGTGGTGGGCACCAAGCGGGGTGGGTCGACCTCCATCGCGCACTACATCAACCAGCACCCCGAGGTGGCGCCCTGCCGCAGCAGCAAGGGCACGCACTACTTCGACGTGAACCACGGCCGGGGGTGGTCCTGGTACCTCTCCTGCTTCCCGCCTGCGACGAGCGGGCAGCGGCTCACCGGCGAGGCGAGCCCCTACTACATGTTCCACCCCCTTGCTCCGGAGTGGATCGCGCGCGAGCTCCCTGACGTGCGCCTCGTGGTGAGCCTGCGCGAGCCCGTCGCGCGCGCCTGGTCGCACCACCAGTACGAGACCCAGCAGGGCTACGAGGACCAGCCGTTCGAGGAGGCGCTGCGCCTCGAGGACGAGCGCCTCGCCGGCGAGGAGGAGCGGCTGCGCCGGGACCCCTCGTACGAGAGCTTCTCGCACCGCCACCACGCCTACCTGCGACGGGGGCACTACGCCGAACAGCTCGAGCGTCTCTACGCGCTGTTCGACCCGGCGCAGGTGCTCGTCCTGCGCAGCGAGTCGATGTTCACCGACCCCCACGGTGAGCTGGACCGTGTCTGGGCCCACCTGGGCCTCTCACCGGTGACCTTGGACGGCCTCGACCGCCTCAAGCCCACCCACCGCCCGCTGGACATCAGCGATGACCTGGCGCGCGAGCTCGACCACCACTACCGGCCGTGGAACGACCGCCTGGCGAAGTTGCCCGGCGTGGGGTTCACGTGGTCCGACACCACCACCCGAGGGGACTCATAACCGTGGAGATCATCGACTTCCTCAAGGCAGCCCGGCGCCGGCTGGCGCTCGTCATCCTGCTGCCGCTCATCAGCATGGTGGCCACGGCAGGACTCCTGCTCAGCCAGCCGCCGTCCTACACGGCGACCGCGGTGGTGGACCCGCCCGCCCTCGTGGGGAGCCTGGACTCGCAGTACACGGGCGCCCAGGGCGTGAACCAGTTCGTCTCCGCCTTCGAGGCGACGGCGTCCGGACCGGTGGTGCGACGCCTCGTGTCCCTGGACACCGGGGTCGGCACCGCCACCCTGAACGACGGGCTCGTGGTCACCCAGCGCCTCACCAGCGCGAGCCTGGCCGTCACCTACACGACCACCAAGAAGGACACCGTCGTGCCCGTGCTCAACGGCGTGACGACCGCGACGCTGCGCACGCTCTTCGAGAGCCAGGTGCAGTCGGCGCAGGGCCGCGTCGAGGCCGCCAAGAAGGCCGTCGACGACGCCAGCACGGCCATCGGCACCTTCACGGCCAAGTACTCGATGGCCGACCCGCAGAAGGCCTACGAGGCCCAGCTCGCCCGGGTCAACAGCCTCGTGCAGCAGCAGGCGTCGCTCACGGCCGCCGGCAACTCGGTCGGCGCCGCGGCGCTGGGCAGCCCGATCGCCTCGGCGAGGGCCGACCTGGCCAAGTTCGGGCCCATCCTCAACGAGTTCACGACGCTCACCACGGCGCGCGACACCGCCGTGGCCGGCCTCGACGCGGCCAACGCCAAGCTGTCGACCGCGACCGTCCAGCTCGCCAACGCCGACCCGACCAAGATCGTGTTCATCGGTGGGGCCCACACCGTCGACCGGGTGCCGGTGGTCCTGACCACCACGGCATCGGTGGGCGCTGCAGCGTTCTTCCTCGCCCTGGTGCTGGTCCTGGCCCTCGAGATGCTGGCCCGCAACCGTCGCGCCCGCGAGTTAGAGGCGGCGGGGACCGCGACAACGGTCGAGGACGCTTCCGAGGTGTCCGTGCAGCCGGCGGCGACCGAGGCGTCCACGCCCTCCGCCACGGCACCCCACGGGACGGCGGCCGCACCGGCCCCCCACGGGACCGCAAGCGCCGCCACCAACGGCAGCACGAGCGCCGCCAGCAACGGTGCCACGGCTGCGACGAACGGGGTCGCCAACGGCAGCACGAACGGCGCGAAGACCGGGGCGGACAACGTCACCGGGCCGTCCGTGCCGCGGCCGGCCAACAGGAGCTGACGGGCGACCACCATGTCGATCTCCGAACCCGGGACCCGCACGTCCGAGTCCGAGTCGTCGCTCCCCCGCACCTCGACCGCGCCGATCTTCGTCGTCGGCTGCCAGCGGTCCGGCACGACGATGCTGCGCCTCATCCTCGACTCGCACTCACGGATCAGCTGTGGGCCCGAGACGCGGTTCCTCGAGGACATGGAGCGCATCGTCGGGTCGGACTGGAAACGCTTGTCGCAGTACGGTTTCAGCCAGGAGGAGTGGCTGAGCCGCATCGCGGGCTTCTTCGGCGGCATCCAGTCCGACTACGCCGCAGGTCGGGGCAAGGAGCGCTGGGCGGACAAGAGCCCGCGCTACGCCATGAAGCTCGACTTCATCCTGCGACTCTTCCCCGACGCGCAGATCGTCCACGTCATCCGTGACGGCCGTGACGTCGCCGTGTCGCACCGCAAGCGCTTCGGGTACTGGTCGTGCGTCAAGTCGTCCGTGAAGTGGCCGCGCTACATCGCCCAGGCCAGGGCGGGGGGCGTGGCGCTCCCGGCGCACCAGTACCACGAGCTCCGGTACGAGGACCTGGTCACCGACCAGGAGGCGACGCTGCGGTCCCTCATGGACTTCCTGGGCGAGCCGTGGGAGCCGGGGATGCTCGACTTCGAGTCGCACTCCCACGACGTGCCCGCCCGCTACCACGCGCAGGCGACGTCGCGCCGGGCCGGCGAGGGCACCGACGCGGCGGTCTACTCCTCCCGCGTCGGCACCTACCGCAAGGAGCTGGACCCGTTCATGCGCCTGCTCTTCCAGCTCACGGCGCGACGTACCCTGCGCGAGCTCGGCTACCAGTAGCGAGGTGGCGCGGATGGCGGGCGCGCGGCTGCGGCGCCGCTGGCTGCGGCGGCCGCCCACCGCCGGTCCACCACACGAGCGAGGCCCCCTCCGAAGGGAGGGGGCCTCATCCGTGCGCGGTGTCCGTCAGGGCTTGATCCTGAAGACCGCGTCGTCCCGGATCGAACCGACCCCCGCGTCGCCCGCGTGGCCGAGCAGCGGCGAGGCCGACCCGACCATCTGCTGGACGCCCTTGAGCACCGAGTAGTGGTTGTAGGCGACCGACGAGACGCCACCGGCCTGGGTGGACGGCGTGATGACGATGAGCGGCACGTAGAAGTTGCTGCCGTTGCCCTCGTCCCACGTGATGATGATCGCCGTGTTCCCGGACTGGTACGCCGCCGAGCTCAGCAGCTGGGGGATGAACGTCTTCGCCCAGTTGTCGCCGTTCTGGATGCGCTGGCTGACCGTGGTGTTGGGCACCAGGTGCATGATGTGCGGCTTGTTGGGGATGATCAGGTTGAACTTGGCCGACAGTGTGTCCGCGGCGTTGGCCGGGAACGGCCGGGCGTTCGCCTTGCACAGCGTCGCCTGCGTCCGCGTGTAGTACTGGAACGGCGTGTGGTTGATGACGAAGTCGCCGCTGCTCTTGAGCTGGCAGTTCGTCGTCATCGACTCGCCCCACTCCACGGCGTCGTTGCCCATGAGCTCGAAGATGCTCTTCGAGGCCTGGGGCCAGACGGTCGTGTCCTTGTTGGAGGTGATCTCCAGCTCGCTGGTGCAGACGCCGTTGCTGTCGGCCGTCCTGCAGCCCTTGTAGCCGGACGTCAGGGCGATGTAGTTCGTCAGGCTCGTGGTCGACAGCGACAGGTCGTTCTTGCTGTAGCTGCAGGCCTTGATGAGCGAGTTGAGGTAGGGCGCGTCGGTGGTGTTGCCGACGATCTTCTTGAGCGGCTTGTTCTCGAACATGATCAGGGCGACGTGCGTGTACGTCGTCGGTGCCGTCGCGCCCGTGCCGCACGGTGCGGACACGGTGGGGGCGACGGCTGCGGCGGCTCTGGGCGGGCTGGCCCCTGCCGCTGTGCCGGCCCCGCCTGCGACGGCGAGCGCCGACGACGCCAGCGCGAGGGCTGACGTGAGCGCGAGTGACTTGACCTTCATTGGATCTCCCCTGGGTTGGTGATGTGGTGGTGCAAGACCAGTGGCGCTACGGCCTGAAGTCGGCCAGGTGGTTGACGGCCTTGGTGCCGATCTTGGTGAAGTCACCGCCGGTCCAGAGACCGTGGGTGACCGGGTCGACGGCCTCCGTCAGCACGCCGTGCGGGCTGTTGAACCTGGGCGCCCAGCTGGTGAGCTCGCCCGTCGACAGCCGGACCTCGAAGGCCTTGCGCCGCGAGAGCGGGGTGGTGCAGATGTACGGGTGGCCGGCCCCGGTGTTGCCCACGCAGTAGTTGGTGAAGTGCCCGCCGACGTAGAGGGAGTCGCCGTCGACCGCGACCGTCTGCACCCCGCCGTCGGTCTGGTAGACCGGTCGCTGCAGCGTGCCGTCGAGGTTCCAGATGACGAGGTGCCCGCCGGAGCCGCCACCACCGGCGTAGAGCCCCCGGCCGTCGGCGGCGAGGTCGATCAGCGGGAACGGGGCCTGGTCGTAGCCGGCCCACGGGCTGAACCCCTCGTCCACGGCACCGTCGGCGGTGGCCAGGAGCGCGAGGTACGGCTGGGACGAGCCGCTGACGCCGGTGAAGTTCCCGCCGACGTAGACCTGCGCCGCCCCGGGTCGGCCCTCGACGCTCGTCACGGCCCCGTTGGCTGCCGGGGTCCAGCTGCCGCGGACGGCGCCGGTGGCGAGGTCGTACGCAGCCAGACGGGTGCGCGTGGCGCCCTGGGCCTTGAGGAAGTCGCCGCCGGCGTAGAGCGAGCCGTCGACCGCGTCCAGGGCCCGGACGGGCTTGTCGAGCGCCCCGTCGAAGGAGAGCACCTTCGCGGTCGCGTCCAGGGCCGCGAGCCTGGCCCGTGCGACGCCGCCTACGTGGGTGAACGCGCCGCCGGCGTACACGACGCCCGCGGACGCCTCGAGGGCGTAGACGTCGGCATCGGTGTCCGCCCGCCACGGGAGGAGGTCGCAGGTGTCGGCGTCGACCGCGGCGAGGTGTGCCCGCGGCTGCAGGACGCCGGCGCGGTCGCGCACGCTCGTGAAGCTGCCGCCGACGTAGAGGGTCCGCCCGCTGACGGCCATGGCGGCGACCCTGCCGTTGGGCTGTGCGCAGGGGCTGGCGACGGTGGTGCCGACGCTGGCCCGCGCCGGAAGGACGCCTGCCGCCACGAGGGCGCAGGTCGCGAGGACGGTGAGCAGTGGGCGGTGGCGCACGGCGGTTCCTCTCTTCAGGCCTGGGTGAGACGCGGAGGGTGGGGGACGGCTGACGTCGACCCCACGCCCACGTCGTGTCTCGACAGGTCGTCCAGCCCGTAGCCGAAGGACGCCAGGTCGTCGCCGAACCGGCTCTCGACGAGACGGCGCTGCCAGTGGCCGGGGCGCCACCAGGAGGCCCTCCAGTCGTCCCAGGTGCGCTCGTAGGGCTGGCTGGCGCCGACCCGGATGGTGTTCGCGTCGATGGGCGAGGACAGGCCCAGGAAGGCCTCGACACGACCCAGCTCGCCGGCCGGGTCGGCCACGAGGTCCTCGTAGTGCAGGACGTGCAGCGGCGCCAGGTGCGGGGCGTCGGCGAGGAACGTCCGGTGGGCCGTGAGCCAGTGCTGGACCAGGCCGCTGATGGTCTCGAACTTGCGCGGGTCCGACGAGACGGCCTTGCGCCACTTCTTGTTGGACAGCGCCACGACCACGGGGTGGCGGATGACGACGATGACGGGGGCGCCTGGGAACAGGGCCTGCAGGAACCGCCCCATGACGAGGTTGGGTGGCGACTTCTCCAGCAGGTAGCGCCGGTCGAGGTCCCAGTAGGGGTCCCACGCCCGGCGCAGGGCCGCTGCGCTCTCGGCACTGACCAGCGGGCTGTCCTCGGTGAGGTGCGCCCGCGGGTCGTTCGCGAACCGGCCGGAGCCGCCGTACACCTTGGCCTTGGGGTAGACCCGCTGCAGGTGCTGGCCCTCGTCCTCGCGCACCCCGGTGCCCGACAGCCCGCTGATCTCGGGGTGGGTGGCGAGGGCCCTGGCGAGCGGTGTGGTCCCGCTGCGGTGCAGGCCGCCGACGAACAGCAGGCTCTGCCTCTGGTCGCTCATCGTTGTTCCTTGAGGAAGGTCGCGGTGGGTACGGGGAGGGTCAGCCGTTGCGGCGTGGCGCCGAGGGTGGTCGTGGCGCCGGCGGTGGGCTTGTCGAGCGACTCGACCGAGGCGGCCTTGCCGCCGTCCGGCAGCTGCACGACGGCGTGCCCGTCCGACCAGACGAAGGCGGTGGCCGTGCCGCCACGGTCGAACCCCACCCCCGTCATGCCTGCGACCGAGATCTTGACGACCTTGGCCCCCCGGGAGGCCTCCACCATGGCCTGGAAGATCCGCCCGGCCTGGCGCACCTGGCCGTCGGGCTCGAGCAGGCCGTAGCGCGGCTCGTCACCGTTGCGGCCGCCCGGGTCGAAGGCGAGCGGCAGCCAGACCGCGACGGTGGCGCCCTCGGCCAGGACGAGGCTCATGGTCTTGAGGACCTCCTCGCTCTTGGTCGCGTCGTCGGTGGTGGCGCCGCTCTTGTCGAAGCTGCCGACCTCCCAGGCCTGGATCGGCGTGCCGTACGGCGTGTGCGACTTCAGGTAGGCGAAGAGCGTCGGCACCGCGGAGTACTTCTCGTAGAAGTGGATCTGGCGCACGTCGGTCACCTTGCTGGCCGCGAGCTGGCGCATCAGGTCGAGGTAGGCGAGGTTGCGCACCCCCTGCTCCGACTTCAGCGCGGTCTCGAGGTCGGCCCGCGTGTGCACCGCGACGATCTGGTTGCCACGGGTGCCGATGCGACGCTCGAAGTAGGCGTTCCAGGCCGAGAGCGCGTCTGCGTCCCTGCCCTGCTTCAGGAGCCAGTCGGCGATGCCGTAGCCGTAGCTGGTGCTGCTCAGGCCCGCGTCGACCACCTTGGCCTCGGGGTCGCTGGCCCGGATCTCACCCGAGGCCGCCCGGGCCAGGGTCTCGAACTGTTGCGGCGTGCCCGCCCAGAAGCTCGCCGAGTTGATCTCGTTCTCGATCGCGTACTCGTGGACGCCGAGCTTGGAGTAGCGCGTCACGGCAGCCTGGACCCAGGCCTTGTAGGCGCCGAGGTCCGTGGGCATGGCCGACTCGGTCTTGGCCTTGCTGCCACGCTGGTACTGGGCGTCACCGGACGTGGCCCAGCACCGGCCCACCCGCAGCTTGAGCATGAGGGTGGTGCCGATCTCCCGGCTCCGGGTCGCGATCCGGTCCAGCGAGGACCAGTCGGGGCTCCCCTGCTTCTTCTCGACGTCGCACCACACGACCTCGTAGTAGGTGGTGCCCCCCGACACCGACTTGAGGAAGGGCCCGAACTCGGTGAAGCGTCCCCAGTCCCACTTGGCACCCATCGGCGTCGCCTGACCCGTCGCTCCGGTGGTGCTCCCCGAGGGTCCGGACGTCCCCCAGGCCGGTCCGGTCGACGTCGCGGCGGTGCCCGTGTCCACGGACTGGTCGCCGCTGGTGGGCGCCGTGCACCCCACGAGCCCGACGACGGCGACACCTGCGACAAGGGCCGCTGCCGCCCTGGCCCGGACCGTGCGGAGGCGACGGCTCATCCCTCGCCCCCGGCCGGCACCGGGGCCTGCGTCGCAGCGGTGCCCCGGGCGCGGGCGGCTGCCTCGTCGAGCCGGGCCAGCAGGCCGCGGGCGAGGCGGCGCACGTCGGGGTCGATCGGCAGGGCTGCGGAACCGTGGCTCGTGCGTGGCGTCACGTGGGAGCACAGCACCGGGCGGTAGGGCAGGTCGATGAACGCGCAGAGCCGGCGCATCTGGCCGTGCGGGTCGGCCACGAACCGGTCGTAGGACACCAGCATGACGTCGGGCCGGCGGTCCAGGCCCAGGTCGAACCACAGCTGGTTGCGCACCACCCAGAAGAGCACCGCGGCCGTCTCCCGGGTCATCGTCTCCAGGTCGAAGGACCGCACCAGGTCCACGGACGCGCGGAGCAGCCGCTGCCCCTGCCAGATGTCGTCGCCGTGTCCTGCCGCGACCTGCCGGAGCGCCTGCAGGTTGGAGTCGCCGAACTTCGAGACCTCCGAGCGCGCCCGGTCCTCGGGGTCGCGGACGACCCAGACGGCCCGGCCCGCCGGGAGACCCGGGAGGGCGAGGAGCTGGTCGACGCGGTGCGACTCGCACAGCGGCTTGACGAGCACGATGCGGTGCCGGCTCGACCGCACGACCGACACGAGGGTCTCGTCCGGGCGCAGCCTGAACCGCGAGAAGGCCCGGCGGTCGTTCTCGTTGCAGACGTCCACCTCGGGGGCCTGGTCGACCCCGCGCATGATCATGTTGGTGCCCGAGCGCTGGAGTCCGACCACGTAGACCGGTCGCGCTGCACCGGGCGGGACGCCGTGGGCGCGGCGCCACCGCGCCTTGCGCAGGGCCGTGCCGATGCGCTCCCTCGGGTCGAGGCGGTCCTCCTCGACGAGCCGGCCGATGCCCTCGGTCCGGGCCCAGTGCAGGTGTCGGCGGACCTTGCCCACGTAGTAGGGCAGCCAAGCCTGGTCCGCGTGCGGGGTCGGGGTGCCGGTCACGTCACACCACCGGCCGCGGTGCGCGGGCGTGGGCATCGAGCACGCTGCGCAGCTCGGAACCCGCGACGGCGTCCTCCGCGGCGACGGCGGCGAGCAGCGTGTGGACGTCCCGGAAGCCGTGGCGGCCGTAGCCCGCCTCGACGAAGGCGCAGTACTGGGCGTCGCTGAGGCCGAGCGGCCCGAGGAGGACCGCGGTGTTGTCGATGAGCGGCACAGGACGGGGGTCCAGGCGGTACATGTGCGGCTGCAGGGCCGACCCGCTCTGCAGCAGCAGCGCGAGCCGGTGGCCGCCGTCCCCGACGTGGACGGTCCGGCTCATCCGTGCGCCGGTGTCCGTGGCCTGAACGCCTGTGGTCATCCGCAGGGTGACCGGCGTCCGCGCGTCGAAACCGTTGGTGTCGAACGACTTCAACAGGTCGCGGCTCGCGAGCACCCGCTCGGCGAAGTTGGACCGTAGGGCCACGGGATCCTTGAGCACCCACGGCCGGAACCGGGCCATCGCGACCTCGCGGAACCACACGGCGTACGGCTCCTCCCACGCGTCCGCGACGAGCCGGTCGGCGGTCTCGCCGGCGGGGCGGTGGGTCAGGAACTCGAAGAACTGGGCGCGCACGAGCACGTCGTAGCGCAGGGGGCTGATCAGCTGTGCCACCTCGAGGGGGCCGTCGCCCTGCCGCTTCGGCTGCCACGTCAGGGCGCGACGGATCGTCCTCGTGGCCGTGGCCCTTGCACTCCGCTTCACGACTCCACCGATCTCCGCCCATCCCCGACACCGCCCCTCCACCATTCATCAGCCCGGAGACGAGGTGGACCTGCAGGTGGGGTGCAACGGACCCGTGCAAACGACGTACTCCGGCGCCCGTGCGGGAGACAAGAATCGGCGTGGTGCTCGAGAGGCGTCCGGCGTCGACGAGCCGTACGAGGGGAAGGGAGTCGAGGGTGCGGATCCTGCACGTCAACAAGTTCCTGTACCGCCGCGGGGGGGCCGAGGGGTACATGCTCGACGTGGTGGAGCTGCAGCGCCGCGCGGGCCACGAGGTCGAGCTGTTCGGCATGGCGCACCCGGACAACCTGCCGGACCTGCCGCTGGCCGACACCTTCCCCCCGCACGTCGAGCTCGAGCCCGCACCAGGAGGCCTCGCCGGCCTCGCCGCCGGTGCCCGCATGGTGTGGTCGCCGTCGAGCTCACGCGGTATGGCGCGGGCCCTCGAGCGCTTCCAGCCCGATGTCGTGCACCTCCACAACATCTACCACCAGCTGTCCCCCTCGGTGCTGGCCGCGGTGCGCCGCGCCGGGGTCCGCAGCGTCATGACGCTGCACGACTACAAGCTGGCCTGCCCCAGCTACCAGATGCTCGACCACGGAAGCCTCTGCGACGCGTGTGTGGGGGGCAGCGCCCTCAACGCCGCCCGGCGCCGGTGCAAGGGCGACTCCCTGGCCGCGAGCACCCTGCTGTCGCTCGAGTCGTCGGTGCACCGGGCCATGCGCGCCTACGGCCCCGTCGACGTCTTCATCAGCCCCAGCCGGTTCCTCGCCGGGGTGATGGCGCGCACGGGCCTGGCGCCCGAGCGGCTGGCGGTGCTCAACCACTTCGTCGAGGTGGCGCCAGTCATGCCTGCGGCGCACCGGGATGGGTTCGTCTTCGCCGGCCGCCTGTCCCCCGAGAAGGGTGTGGACACGCTCATCCGCGCGATGGCCCTGCTTCCCCCGACGGTCCACCTCCACATCGCCGGTGACGGCCCGGCGCGCGACGACCTGACGGTCCTCGCCAGGCAGGTCGCACCGGCGCAGGTGACCTTCCACGGGCGCCTGGACAAGGAGCGGCTCCGGGAGGTCGTGGCCGGGTCCATCGCCACGGTCGTCCCGTCGCGGTGGCACGAGAACCAGCCCATGACGATCCTGGAGTCCTACGCCGCGGAGGTGCCGGCCGTCGTCACCGACCTCGGCGGGATGCCCGAGCTCGTGCGCGACGGCGTCGACGGCCTGGTCGTCGCCCACGACGACCCGCACGCCCTGGCCGACGCCATGCTGCGGCTGCGCACCGACCCGACCACGGCGACCGCGATGGGCCGGGCCGGACGGCAGCGGCTGGCCGAGGAGTTCGACCCGCAGCTGCACCTGCGCCGCCTGGACGCCATCTACCGCGGCGAACCGGTCGCGGCCGGTGCGACGTCGTGGCAGGCCGGCGCCCAGACCCTCGAAGGAGCCTCGTGACGCCGCAGGAGCACCCGCCCGTCCGCGTCCTGTACTTCGCCGGGAGCGGGCGCAGCGGCACCACCGTCGTCAGCAACATCCTCGGGCAGCTGCCGGGCGCCTTCGCCGCGGGCGAGCTGCGCTACCTGTGGCAGCGCGGGGTCGAGCAGGACCACCTGTGCGGGTGCGGTCAGCCGTTCAGCGCCTGCCCCGTGTGGACCGCGGTGATGGCGCGGGTGCGGGCGGACGCCGGGAGCGAGCGCGACGAGCCCGCGATCGGGCGCCGGCTGCTCGGGCGGCTGCGCATGGCACGGCTGCCCGGCGCCCTGCTGCGCGACGCCCTCGGCCGGCGCGCCCTGCCTGCCCACCCCGACGACATCGCGGTCACCGACCTCTACCGCGCGATCGCCGACCAGACCGGGGCCGACCTCGTCATCGACGGCTCGAAGCTGCCCCCCTACGGCCTGCTGCTGCGGCAGCAGCCCGGGATCGACCTCTACGTCCTGCACCTCGTGCGGGACCCCCGGGCCACCGCCTTCTCCTGGCTGCGGTCGAAGCCGACGCGCGACACCGCTGCAGGTGCCCAGATGCAACGGCAGGAGACGTGGAAGAGCTCGGTGCTGTGGACCGTCTGGAACCTCACGGCCCTGCGCCTGTGGAGGGACGGCGACCCGCGGGTGTGCCGCCTGCGCTACGAGGACCTCATCGCCGACCCCGTCGGCCAGCTCGGTCGGGTCGCCGCGATGGTCGGGGCCGACCCGGCCGACCTCCCGTTCCTCGCGCCCGACCGGGTCCAGCTCGCGCCGACCCACTCGGTCGCCGGCAACCCCAACCGCCACGACACGGGCGAGATCACGCTGCGGGCCGACGACCAGTGGCGCACGGCCATGTCGCGGCGGGACCGTGCGGTCGTCACCCTCCTCACGGCTCCCGGCCTGCGCCGGTTCCGCTACCCGCTCGACACCCGTACCCCGCCGCGCCCGCGGACGGTCCGTCGTGTGGTGAGCCGCTCGGCCACCTCGGCGGGCCGGGCGCGCTGAGAAAGGACATCATGCTGGCTCTGGTCACCGGTACCGGCCGCAGTGGCACGACACTGGTCCAGGAGACGCTGTCGCGCCATCCCGCGACCGGCTTCATCTCCGGGATCGACGACAAGCTGCCCCGGCTCAACCTCCGCGGTCGCCACAACGGCCGCCTCTACCGGCTCGGCGGCCAGCGCCCGGCGGGCATGCGTGCCCTCGCCGAGGGAGCGCTGTTCCAGCGCGGCCGGATGCGGGTGGCGCCGTCGGAGGGCTACCAGCTCTTCGACCGCCACGTGATGTCGGGCTTCTCGACCCCGTGTCGTGACCTGCTGGCCGAGGACATGACCCCCCACCTGCGACCGCGCGTCGTCGACTTCTTCGAGCACCGCAAGGGGGCGCAGGGCTGCGACGTGATGGTGCAGCACCTCACCGGCTGGCCGCGCGTCGGCTTCCTGCGGGAGGCCGTGCCCGACCTCAAGGTCGTCAACGTCGTGAGGGACGGACGCGCCGTCGCGAGCTCATGGCTCCAGATGGGCTGGTGGGACGGCTGGAAGGGTCCCGACAAGTGGATCTACGGCCCGCTGCCCGCTGACCTGCAGCAGGAGTGGGTGGACCACCGACGGTCCTTCCCCGTCCTCGCGGCGCTGGCGTGGAAGATGTTGATGGCGGCCTACGAGGACGCCCGCGCCCTCACGCCTGCCGACCAGTGGCTCGACGTGCGCTACGAGGACTTCCTGCTCGACCCTGTGGCCACCTGCAAGCAGATGCTCGAGTTCCTCGGCCTGGACTGGAGCCCCGAGTTCCAGGCCGGGTTCGAGCGCCAGCAGATCACCTCCGGCCGCAGCCAGGCGTACCGGGAGGAGCTCACTCCCAAGCAGCTCTCCGACGTCGAGGACGTCCTGGCCGAGCCCCTCGCCCGCTGGGGCTACTCGCTCTAAACCCCGGTTCGCCGACCCCGCACGAAGCGGGGTGACGCCGCCACAGTCACCGAGGTGGTGGCAGATCGCCCTCTTCCTCGCGGAAGTCGACGGTCTGCCACCACCTCGGTGTGGACTGCGGGGCCGGCGCCTCAGGGGGTCCCGGAGAAGAACGCCAGGCCCTGCTGCACGTTGTTGCGGTTGCCGGCGAAGGTGAAGTCGCCGCCGACCAGGAGCCCCGCGTCGGTGGCCGCGAAGGACCAGACGCCCATCGCGGTGTCGAAGTCGGGGGCGTCCGGCTGCAGCGTGCCCGTCGCGGAGTCGAAGACGAAGTAGCGCTGCTGGGCCACGTTCGGGCCACCCGGGTAGGCCTGGCAGCGGCCGCCGTTGCCGCGGTCACCGCCGTGGGTGCCGTAGTAGAAGTGGCCGTTGACCTCGAACCGGCCCTGCATGCCGCCGTTGCACAGGTTGCGCCAGATCAGCCCGGTGGGGTTGGTGGCACTGGACAGGTTCACCGCGTCCCACTGGTAGATGTAGTCGGGGCACACGTCCCCGCCGTACAGCCGCTGGCCGTCCGCGCTGAGGTAGAGCCGGTTGATCCACGGGCCGACGCTGCCGCACCCTTGGACGCCGCCGAGCTGCTTGGGCCCGAGGGCGCCGGTGGTGCCGCTCACGACGGCGAGGCCACCCGGGACGGTCGTGCCGTTGACCGTGGTGAACGGGCCACCCATGAAGACCGTCGACCCGTCGAGCGAGACCTCCATCCCCTGGACCATCCCGTTGGCCCGCAGCGCACCCGACGGGCCGCTGGTGTTGGCCACCCAGGCGGTGTCGACGGCACCGGTGGCCGCGTCGAGCTTGACCGCCCGGGCGCGGGCGACCTTGGACACCTTGGTGAACTTGCCACCCACCCAGAGCGAGCCCTGGGCGTAGGCGAGGGTGAGCGCGCCCTTGTTGAACGCCGGGTGGAACGCGGGGTCGACCAGGCCGGTCGCCGTGATGATGGAGGCGACGCTCGGCCGCGCCTGTCCCTGGACGGTGGTGAACTGGCCGGCGAGGTAGATCCGGCTGCCGTCGGTCGACGGCACCATGGCCTCCACGAACTCGTCGGTGTCGGCGTTGAACGAGCTGATGCCAGCACCCGTCTGCGCGTCGAGGGCAGCAATTCCCTTGCGCACCAAGCCGTTCACGCTCACCAGCTCACCGCCGACGAAGACCGGGCCACCAGCCGCACCAGCGGAGATCGCGAGCGGGCGGTCACTGGCCACGGGGTTCCAGCTGTTCAGCGCCCCGGTGTCGAGGCTGTATGCGGCCGCGTCGTGGCGCGGCTGCCCGCCGGACTTCCCGAAGCGGCCACCCACGTACAGCACCCCGGCGTCGACCGTCAGCGCCGAGACCTCCGGCGTGCACGGCACCATGCCGTGCGCGTACTTGGTGGAGTGGGGGGCGTTGCACTCGGTGAAGGCACCGTTCAGCGGTCCGACGACACCCGTGGGCGAGACCTCGGCGAGGTAGCCGCGCGCGGTCGTGCCGACGGTGGTGAAGAGACCACCGAGGTAGAGCTGGCCGGTCGGTCCCACCGCGAGCGCCTGCACCGAGGCGTTGGCGTTGGCCGTGAAGGTGCTGAGGGCGCCGTTGGACAGGGCGTAGGCGGCGACGCGCTGGCGCGTGGTCGAGGAGCCTCCCCCAGCAGCGGTCGTGAAGTCACCGGCGGCGACCAGCCGTGCGTTCGTGGTGTCCACGGCCAGGGCGCGGACCACGCCACCGGCGGAGCCGGCGAACGTCGTGTCGATGGCACCCGTCGCCTCGCTGACCCGGCCGAGCCGGGACCGGGTCGAGCCGCTCAGCGTGGTGAAGTCGCCGCCGACGTAGACCTTGCCGTCTGCAGAGGCGAGGGCGCGGACGGTGTTGTTGGCAGAGGCGTTCCAGGTGACCCGGGCACCGCTGACCGCGTCGACCTTGGCCAGCCGGGTGGCCGCCACCGCGTCGATGCCGGTGAACGTGCCGCCCAGCACCAGGCCGGTCGGGGTGAGCGCCAGCGCGTTGACGGTGCCGCCCTGGACCTTGGGTCCGAAGGTCGCGTCGACCGTGCCGTCGGCGAGCACGTGGGCGACGTTTCCCCTGACGCGGAAGCCGACCTTGGCGAAGTCGCCGCCGAGGTACCAGCCTCCCTTGCCGTCCTGCACCGCCGCGCGCACGACGCCGTCGATCTTCGGGAACGCCGGGAGCACGGTGCCGTCGGTGCGGTTGACGGCGACCCCGTGACCGGTGGTCGGGCCGGTGTAGTCGAAACCGCCGGCGAGGTAGACCCGGCCGCCGACGACCTTGATGTCGTTGACCCGGCCGTTGGTGGACCACCAACCGGGTGCCGGCGTGTAGGTCAGTGACGGCGGCGGGGCCGCGGCGGCCAGGGACGTCACGGCGGCGGGGCTGGACGCAGCGGCCGGCGCGACGGCGCCGGCCACGGTGAGGGCGGAGACCGCCAGGCCCACCACGAGCTGGTGCTTCTTCATCGGGATCCCTTCTGGAGGACGATGTCATCGGCACGGCTGGTCCCCTGGTGGGGGCCGTGGTGGCGCCCGGGCGAGCCCCGGCGCTTCGCGAGTGACCTGAGGTAGATCTGCTCGAGCTCGATGACGGCGGTGTCCCACGAGTAGTGCGACACCACCGCCGACCGGAGCTCGTCGGCCACGGGGTCGGGCGCACGGTCCGCCAGGAGCATCTGGCGCAGGGCCGTGGTCAGCGCCTCGAGGTCGTCCACCGGCACCGTCCGGTGCCGTGAGGACCCCTTCCCCACGACCTCGAGGTGCGGGGGGATGTCGGAGACCAGGACAGGGCTGTCGTAGGAGACCGCCTCCAGCAGCGTGAGCGGCAGGCCCTCGAGGGCCGACGGCTGCACGAAGACGCCTGCGTGCTGGTAGAGCGCCGCCAGGGTGGCGCCGTAGGCGAAGCCGGTGAAGACCACGCGCGGGTCGTCGGCTGCGAGGTCGCGCAGGTGCCGCGAGTAGTCGTCGGAGAACGAGGAGTCGCCCACGATCGCGAGCCGGTGGTCGCCCTCCACCTGCCGAAAAGCCTTGATCAGCAGGTCCGCCCGCTTCTCCGGCACGAGCCGGCCCACGCAGACGGCGTACCGGCCCGGCTGCAGGCCGAACGGCTCGAGGAGGTCGGCGCCCACCCGCGGGTGGGGCACGACGCCGTTGGGCACGTAGGTGGCCTCCAGGCCCGAGCGGCCGCGGTAGTGCTCCACCAGGTCGCGCGAGACCACGACGAGCTCGTCGGGCACCCGTCCGCTCATCCAGTGCGCGGCACCCAGGACCGCCTGCGCGGCGGTGCCCCACTTGGCCCGCTGGTGGTCGAGCCCGTGGACGGTCATCACCACCGAGGACCGCGACAGGAACCGCGGGATCGGCGCGAGCAGGCCCGGGCCGATGCCGTGGTAGTGCACGACGTCCGCCCCTGCCGACAGGGCCTTGCCCGTCGACGTGGCGCTGTGCACGATCGCGTCGAGGTGCTTGGTGCCGATCGTCGGCGCGGCGACCAGCTTCATGCCGCGGTGCTCCTCCACGACGACCTCGGAGTAGGTGCTGCGGCAGTAGACGGTCACGCGGTGCCCGCGCTCGACGAGGCGGGCGCCGATGTTCTCGACGTGGTGCTCGATACCCCCGAACGTGGCGGGGAGCCCCTTCTGGCCCACCATCGCGATGTGCAGCGGGGACCACGCGATGTGGTCCCCGCTGTCCACCGGGGCCTCGTTGCCCTGGCTGTTCATGTCACTCCTACATCGCGGGTTCGGAGATCATGCCGGCGGCGACGGTCCGGTTGGTGGCCTCGTCGACGAGGATGAACCCGCCGGTGGTCCGGTTGCGGCCGTAGGCGTCGCACATGAGTGGCTGGGTGGTGCGCAGCTGGATACGGCCGATGTCGTTGAGCCCCAACGTCTGCGCCTCCTCGTCACGGTGGAGGGTGTTGACGTCGAGCCGGTAGCTCAGGCCCTTGACGATGGTGCGTGCCGTCCGCGTCGTGTGCTTGATGTGGTACTTCCCACCGACCCGCAGCGGCGCCGTCTCGTCCATCCAGCAGACCATCGCGTCGATGTCCTGGGAGGCCGTCGGCATGTTGGTCGGGCGGCAGATCATGTCACCGCGCGAGACGTCGATGTCGTCCTCGAGCCGGACCGTGACGGACATCGGCGGGAACGCCTCGTCCACCTCGCCGTCGGCCGTCTCGACCGACTTGATCCGGCTGGTGAATCCGGAGGGCAGCACCATGACCTCGTCGCCCTTGCGCAGCACCCCACCGGCGACCTGGCCCGCGTAGCCGCGGTAGTCGTGCCAGTCGTCGGACTGCGGGCGGATGACGTACTGCACCGGGAAGCGCACGTCGATGAGGTTGCGGTCGCTGGCGACGTGCACGCTCTCGAGGTGGTGCAGAAGGCTGCCACCCTCGTACCAGGGCATGTTCGTCGACCTCGTCACGACGTTGTCGCCGGCGAGGGCGGACATCGGGATGATCGTCAGGTCCGGCACCCGCAGCTTGGCGGCGAACGCGGTGAAGTCGGCGTTGATCTCGTCGTAGACCTCCTGCGAGTAGTCGACGAGGTCCATCTTGTTGACGCACAGGACGATGTGCGGCACCTGCAGCAGGGTGGCGAGGAACGCGTGGCGCCGGCTCTGCTCCAGGACGCCCTTGCGGGCGTCGACGAGGACGAGGGCGAGGTCGGCCGTCGAGGCCCCGGTCACCATGTTGCGCGTGTACTGCACGTGGCCCGGGGTGTCGGCGATGATGAACTTCCGCTTGGGCGTGGCGAAGTAGCGGTAGGCGACGTCGATGGTGATGCCCTGCTCGCGCTCTGCGCGCAGGCCGTCGGTGAGCAGCGCGAGGTTGACGTGCTCGTCCCCGTGCTCGCGGCTCACCCGCTCCACGGCGTCGATCTGGTCGCTGAACACCGTCTTGGTGTCGTACAGCAGCCTGCCGATGAGGGTGCTCTTGCCGTCGTCCACCGACCCTGCAGTGGCGAATCTCAGGATGTCCATCTTAGAAATACCCCTCACGCTTGCGGTCCTCCATGGCTGCTTCGCTGAACTTGTCGTCGCCACGGGTGGCCCCGCGCTCGGTGATCCGCGTGGACGCCACGTCGGCGATGACCTTGTCGATGGTGTCGGCGTCCGAGAGGACCGCAGCGGTGAGGCTGGCGTCGCCGACGGTGCGGTAGCGCACCTTGGCCCGGAACACCTGCTCGTGGGGCTTGGGCGCCTTGTGCTCGTGGACGGCGTAGAGCATGCCCTGGCGCTCGAACACGTCGCGCTCATGCGCGTAGTAGATGGACGGCAGCTCGATCTGCTCGCGCTTGATGTAGTGCCAGATGTCGAGCTCGGTCCAGTTGGAGAGCGGGAAGACGCGGATGCTCTCCCCCGCGTGGATCCGGCTGTTGTAGAGGTTCCAGATCTCCGGTCGCTGGTTCTTGGGGTCCCACTGGCCGAAGTCGTCGCGGAAAGAGAAGATCCTCTCCTTGGCCCTGGCCTTGTCCTCGTCGCGCCGGGCGCCGCCGAAGATCGCGGTGAACTGGTGCTTGTCGAGCGCCTCGAGCAGGACCGGCGTCTGCACCCGGTTGCGGGTGCCGTCCGGGGGCAGGCACACCCGGCCGTTGTCGACGGCCTCCTGCACGCTGGCGACGATGAGCTGCAGGCTGAGCTCCTTGACGCGCTTGTCGCGGAAGGCCAGCACCTCCTCGAAGTTGTGGCCGGTGTCGACGTGCAGCACCGGGAACGGGATGCGCGCCGGGAAGAAGGCCTTCTGCGCCAGGCGCAGCATGACGATCGAGTCCTTGCCCCCCGAGAACAGCAGGACGGGCTGCTCGAACTCCGACACGACCTCACGCATGATGTGGATCGCCTCGGACTCGAGGATGTCGAGCTGGCTCAGCTGGTAGTCCGGGCCGGTGCTGGTGTTCACGTCAAGTTCCCCTCGTTGTTCAGCTCGCTGATGACGGTGAGCAGGTGGTCGGCCACCTCGGGCCGGCAGATCAGGAGGTCCGGCAGCAGCGGGTCCTCGCGGTTGTACTCGAGCGGCGACCCGTCGATCCGGCTCGTGTGCAGGCCCGCGGCCCGCGCCACCGCCACCGGGGCCGCGGAGTCCCACTCGTACTGGCCACCTGCGTGCACGTACGCGTCGACGGTGCCGTCGACGACGGCGGTGGCCTTGATGCCGGCCGAGCCCATGGGCACCAGCTCGGCGTCGAGGCGCTCGGCCAGCCGGGCCACGAAGGCCGGCGGGCGGCTGCGGCTCACAGCCAGGCGCAGCCGACCGGACGGCTGCACGCCGGGGCCCGGTGGCCCGGGCAGGTCGTCGGTGGCCAGGGTGCTTCCCCGAGCGGGACGCGCGACCGCACCGGCGACGAGGTCGCCTCGCTCCCAGAGGGCGACGTGCACGGCCCAGTCGTCGCGCGGCACCTCGCCGAACTCGCGGGTGCCGTCCAGCGGGTCGATGATCCAGACGCGCTCGGCGCGGAGGCGGACCGGGTCGTCCTTGCCCTCCTCGCTGAGCACCGCGTCGTCGGGCCGGGCGGCCGCCAGCTGGTCCATGAGGAACAGGTGCGACTGCCGGTCACCGTCGGCCTTGAGCTGCGCGGGGTCGACCCCGTCGTCGGCGCGGCTGCGCAGGGCCAGCAGGACCTCACCGGCGGCGTCGGCCAGGGCCCTCGCGAGCCGGTGGTCGTCGAGCGCGGCCAGCGCGGTCACGCCGTGGTCGGTCAGTGCGGTCATCAGTAGGCCCCTTGTCCCTTGAGGACGGCTCGGAGGGTGCGGGTCAGGATCTGCAGGTCGAGCACGAGCGACCAGTTGTCGACGTACCAGAGGTCCAGGCGCAGCGACTCGTCCCACGGCAGGTCGCTGCGGCCGCTGACCTGCCACAGCCCCGTCAGCCCGGGCTGGACGTGGAGCCGGCGGGCCGCGTCGGGCTCGTAGCGGGCCACCTCCTCCGGCAGCGGTGGCCGCGGGCCCACCAGCGACATCTCGCCGCGCAGGACGTTGACGAGCTGGGGCGCCTCGTCGACGGAGAACCGCCGCAGGACGCGACCGACGCGGGTGACCCTGGGGTCGCGGCGCATCTTGAAGAGGATGTCGTTGCCCGCATCGGCGCCCTGGAAGGCGAGCAGTTCGGCCCGCTTCTTCTCGGCGTCGGTGCACATCGTGCGGAACTTGAGCATGTTGAACGTCCTGCCCTTCGCCCCGACCCGGGTCTGGCGGAAGATCACCGGCCCCGGGGAGTCCCACCGGATGAGGAGGGCGATGGCGAGGGTCAGCGGGAAGGTCAGCAGGAGGAACGCGCTCGCCGCGCAGACGTCGACCACCCGCTTGCACGCCCGGCGGGCCCCGGACATCGCCGGCCGCTCGACGTGCAGCAGCGGCATACCCGCTGTCGGGCGGATGCTCAGGCGGGGACCGGCCACCTCGAACAGGCCGGGGGCGATGACGAGGTCGACCTTGCGCTCCTCGAGGCTCCAGGCGAGGCGGCGCAGGCCGGCGCCACTCAGCTCCGGGTCGCTGGAGACCGCCACGACCTCCGCCTCCAGCAGCGAGATGGCCTCCATCGCCTCCTCGGGGTAGCCGAAGACCGGCACACCCTCGACGAGGCTGCTGCGGTCGGTGCCGGTGACGATGCCGGAGACGCAGGCCCCGACGACCTCCATCCCGGCGCCCTGTGCGCGGCGCAGCTGGCGGATCATCGGGCCCACGGTGCGGACGTCACCGATCACCAGCGTCCGTGCCGTGTCCCGCCCGGCCATGCGCCGTGCCAGGAGCCGTCGCCGCAGGAGGTGGCGCGCCGAGAGGCCGAGCAGGAGCAGGGCGGGCGTCACGGTGACCACGAGACCGCGGGTGAACTCGGCCTGCAACATCCACGACAGCCCGGCGGCTGTACCGACCAGTCCCAGTGCCGCCCGCACCACGGCGCGGTACTCGTTGGCGGTGGTGCCGAGGTAGCGCCGCTCGTAGCCGTGGGCCAGCAGCACCGCCAGCACGTAGAGCAGGGGCAGGGCGAGGGTGACGAGCACGCGTGTCTCGACCGAGGACCGGGTCACGGGCACGAGGGAGCCGATCACCCCGGCCACCAGGGCAGCCACGGCGTCGACGGCGATGGCGTGGCGGGTGTAGCTCACGTGCCACGGACGCCGCGCACCCTCGGTGCCGATCCCGGCCACCGAGTCCAGGGCGGACTCCGGCACCGGGTCCTGCGTCGACTCGTCCCTTGACTCGAGCCCCGAGTCGAGCCCCGAGTCCAGCTCTGGCTCGAGCCCTGCCTCGAGCCCCGGCTCCAGTCCTGGCTCGAGCCCCGACTGGAGCTCCGACCCACTGGCCACGCCTTCGGCCGGCGCCTCGACCGCCGACGGCTCCTGCGCGGAGCGGGCGGTCTCAGCCTGCGGCGAAGGAACTCCGTCCGACCCTGCAAGATCCGTCATGTCGCTCCCCTGTGCTGCGCTGGTCCCCCACCGTTCGGCTTGCGTTCACCGTCCGGTTGACCGAAATGCTTTCAGCGCAGGGGATGCGACAGGTACAGGAGGAGAGGGAGGTCAGGACAGGACACGCGGACTACGTCCTGCGTCGTAGACCACTCATGTCTTCGGCCTAGACACGGTCGGCGGAGAGCACAGCGCTGCAGGTGAGGGCCTCGAGCGGGGCTCCTGGCCGCGCCGGAGGGAGCTGTCGGCCGCGTCAGACGGGGCTGTGGAAGCGCTGCTGCGCGGCGAGCAGCCCGTGGGTGACGACCATCTCGGCGGCGTCGGCGGCGTCACCGAGCAGGAACGGCAGCTCCTTGCGCTCGGTCGCGGAGAAGTCGCGCAGCACGAAGTCGGCTGCGTCCATGCGGCCCGGGGGCCGGCCGATGCCGACCCGCACCCGGATGTAGTCCTTGGTGCCGAGCGAGGAGCTGATCGACCGCAGGCCGTTGTGGCCGCCCTCGCCGCCGCCCTGCTTGAGGCGGACGTCGCCGGCCGGGATGTCGAGCTCGTCGTGGACCACGACGAGGTGGTCGGGCTCGACGGAGAAGAACGACATCAGCGCCTTGACGGGTCCGCCGGACTCGTTCATGTACGAGAGCGGCACGCCGAGCACGGCCCGGGGCCCGGGTGCGCCGCCCGGCAGCGTGCCGATCCGCATCGTGGCGGCCAGCGCCCGCGCCTTGTGGGTGGTCAGCGACGTCGAGCCGCGCGAGGCGAGCTCGTCGACGACCATGGCGCCGACGTTGTGGCGGTTCCCGGCGTACTTGGGACCGGGGTTGCCCAGCCCGACGACCAGCCAGGTTCCGTCTGCACTCACGGGCGGCAAGTATGCCGGAAGGCCGGGTCCGTCGTGGACCCGGCCTTCCGGTGTGGAGCAGTGGTGCGGTGCGTGGTGGCTCAGGCCTCCGCGGACTCGCCCTCGGCAGCCTCGGTGGACTCCGCGGCCTCGCCGCCCTCGGCAGCCTCCTCGGACTCCTCGCGCTCGATACCGGCCTCTTCCTCGGCCTCGGCGAGCTCGGACTCCAGCTCCTCCTGCGAGATCTGCTGGGTGACGTTGACGACGAGGGTCTCCTCGTCGACGACCAGCGCGGCGCCGCGGGGCAGCTCGACGTCGGACGCCTTGATCTGGGTGCCGGCCTCGAGGCCCTCGACGGAGACGACGAGGTTCTCGGGGATGTGGGTGGCCTCGACCTCGAGCTGCAGGGTCTGGGCGTCGAGGGTGACGACCGTCTCGGGGGCGGCCTCGCCCTCGAGGTGCACGGGCACGTCCACGGTGACCTTCTCGCCCTTGCGGACGATGACGAGGTCGACGTGCTCGATGACCGGCTTGATCGGGTCGCGCTGGACGTCCTTGGCCAGGGCCAGCTGCTCGTCACCGTCGACGACGATGGTGAGCAGGGCGTTGGCGGTCTTGAGCGCCATCATGGTGTCGTGGCCGGGCAGCGTGATGTGCACGGGCTCGGCGCCGTGGCCGTACATGACGGCGGGGATCTTGTGGTCGCGGCGGATCTTGCGCGCGGCACCCTTGCCGAACTGGGTGCGCTTCTCGGCGACGAGCTTGAGGTCGTGGTCAGACACGGGGGACTCCTGTGGGAACTCGAGGATGCGGTGGGCCTCGACGCGGGGCGCAGCACGGAGACCACACCGCGTCGAATCACGGACTCGTCGGCCTGCGCCGTACGGTGTCCCTCGCCGAGGCAACCCCGAGAGTCTAGGCGACGCCCGAGGGCAGAGGGAAATCCGCCTCGTCCGCCGCGGCGGTCGCCCTGTCGGCGCGCTCGCGCCGGAGCTCCCCGAGCCGTACGGCGACGACGCCGGCCACGATGCCGACACCTCCGAGCAGCTGCACGAGGCCGGGCAGCTCCCCGAGGAGCAGCCACGCGAAGAGCACCGCGAACAGGACCTCGGTGAGGCCCACGAACGAGGCGACCGTCGAGCCCAGGACCCGCGCAGCGGTCACGCCCAGCAGGTATGCCGCCGCGGCGGCCACGAGCGCGAGCTCGCCGACCGCGGCCCACCAGGGTGCCTGGCCACCCAGCAGCGTGACGTCGGTGGCGACGAAGTGCATGGGCAGCACGTGCACCAGACCGAGGACGGCGAGCACGACGGCCCCGGCGCCCATGCCGAGCCCGGCCAGCGCGACCGGCGGCAGGTGGCTGTCCTCAGCGGCGAGCACGAAGAAGGTGGCCAGGCCCGCGGCGGCGACCAGTCCCCAGGCGACGCCGACCAGGTCCGGCCGGACGGCACCACCGAGGTCGAGCACCAGCACGAGCCCCACGAGGGCGAGCACGATGCCGAGCCCCGTGAGCGCGCTCGGCGCGCGGCGGGTGCGCACCCACACGACGAGCACGACGAGCACCACCCCGAGGTACTCGAGCAGCAGGGCGACCCCGACGTCGAGCCGCTGCACGGCGTAGAAGTAGGCGACCTGGCACCCGGCGACGGCCACGGCGCCGTACGCGAGGACGGTGGCGAGGTGCTCGCGGACCAGGGACCAGCGACCCCGCAGGGCGAGCACCGCCGGCACGGCGAGCACGAGGCTGGCGCCGGTGACGCGCAGCAGGACGATGGCGCCCGAGCTCCAGCCCTCGACGAGCAGCGACTTGGCGAAGGGGCCGCTGCTGCCGAAGGTCGCCGCCGAGGCCAGCGCCAACCAGAGGCCGAACCCCTTGGACCGTGTCACCATGGCCGCCCTCGTCCTTCTTCCGGGGGCCGTCGCCGCAGCTGGCGCCCCAAGCGCTCGTCATGAGTCAAACGTCTTATACTCATGACGCTAGCGACCTACCTCGTCAGGAGTCAAGATGCTGTTCGCCCATGACACCGAGACAGCGCTGCGCGGCATGGCGGCACTGGTCAACACCGCCGCCACCCTGCCCACCGACACCGACGACCTGGCGACCGCCGACGACCTCGACACGTTCGCGTGCGAGTGGCAGTGGACGGGCTCCCGGGCGCACGACGAGGCCGAGCTCGACGCCGTACGGGCGCTGCGGCCCCGGCTGCGCGAGCTCTGGACCGCCGACACCGACCGCGCCGTGGAGGTGGTCAACACCCTGCTGGCCGAGGCCCGCGCACTCCCCCAGCTCGTGCGGCACGACGAGTGGTCCTGGCACCTGCACGCCACGCCGC
Source organism: Pedococcus sp. 2YAF34 (assembly GCF_052114585.1). NCBI lineage: Bacteria > Bacillati > Actinomycetota > Actinomycetes > Micrococcales > Intrasporangiaceae > Pedococcus > Pedococcus sp. 2YAF34. The sequence goes on along the minus strand of NZ_JBFRFA010000025.1, from coordinate 6,632 downwards.
CGGAGGCACCCCTGGCGACGCGGATGGCGGTGGAGGCCGCGATGGCGATGGTGGACGTCATCCGGGCCGACGAGCTCGGACGGCTCGGCGTCTGCGCCGCCGAGGACTGCGAGGACGTCGTGGTCGACCTGTCGAAGAACCGCTCGAAGCGCTACTGCGACGGGGGCTGCGGCAACCGCACCAACGTGGCCGCCTACCGCGCCCGCAAGGCCGCCACGGCCTGAGGCGTCCTCGCCTCAGGCGTGGCCGTCCCTGTGCTCAGGCGTGGCCGTCCCTGTGCTCAGGCGTGGCCGTCGAACAGGCTCGTCACCGAGCCGTCCTCGAAGACCTCCTGGATCGCCCGGCTGATGAGCGGAGCGATCGACAGCGTCGTCAGCTTGTCGAAGTCGTGCGCCTCGTCGATCGGCAGCGTGTTGGTGACGATGACCTCGCTGGCCGTGCACGCCTTGAGCCGGTCGATCGCGGGTCCCGAGAGGATCGCGTGGGTCGCGGCGATGACCACCCCGGCGGCTCCGTCGGCCATGAGCGCGTCGGCGGCCTTGGTGATGGTGCCGGCCGTGTCGATCATGTCGTCGACCAGCACGCAGATGCGGCCCTCGACCTCACCGACGACGCGGTTGGCGACGGTCTCGTTGGGCCGGTTGATGTCTCGGGTCTTGTGGATGAACGCCAGCGGTGCACCGCCGAGCCGCTCGGACCACTGCTCGGCGACCTTGATCCGGCCGGCGTCCGGCGAGACGACCGCGAGCTGCTCGTGGCCGTACTTCTCGCGCACGTACTCCGACAGGATCGGCAGCGCCATGAGGTGGTCGACCGGGCCGTCGAAGAAGCCCTGGATCTGCGCGGTGTGCAGGTCGACGGCCATGAGGCGGTTGGCCCCGGCGGTCTTGAACAGGTCGGCCATCAGGCGGGCCGAGATCGGCTCGCGACCGCGGTGCTTCTTGTCCTGGCGGGCGTAGCCGTAGAAGGGCAGCACCACGGTGATGCGCTTGGCCGAGGCGCGCTTGAGCGCGTCGATCATGATGAGCTGCTCCATGATCGCCTCGTTGAGCGGGGCGGTGTGGCTCTGGATGACGAAGGCGTCCGACCCGCGCACCGACTCCTCGTAGCGCACGTAGATCTCGCCGTTGGCGAAGTCGTAGGCGCTGGTCGGCACGAGCTCGGTCTTGAGCATCGCGGCGACCTCCTGCGCGAGCTCCGGGTGCGCGCGACCCGAGAAGACCATGAGGTTCTTCTCGGTGGTCTTGAGGATGCCGGTCACGCCTGGCCCTGCCCTTCGGTGGAGTCTTCGGTGTGGCGCGGGGCCGCGGCGGCGGCCTCGGCGGTCTTCGTGCCGGCGCGGGCCCTGGCGACCCAGCCGTCGATGTTGCGCTGGCGGCCGCGGGCCACCGCGATCTGGCCGGGCTCCACGTCCTCGGTCACCGCCGAGCCGGCGCCGACGTAGGCCCCGTCGGCCACGGTGACGGGTGCGACGAGCACCGAGTTGGAACCGACGAAGCTGTGCTTGCCGACGGTGGTGTGGTGCTTGGCGACGCCGTCGTAGTTGGCGAAGATCGTGCCGGCGCCGATGTTGGCGCCCTCGCCGATGGTGACGTCGCCGGCGTACGTGAGGTGCGGGACCTTCGCGCCGTCGGCGATCTTGGCGTTCTTGGTCTCGACGAAGCCGCCGACCTTGCCCTTCGCACCGAGCTCGGTGCCGGGTCGCAGGTAGCTGAACGGCCCGACCGTCGCACCGGCGCCGATGACGGCCAGCAGCGCCTCGGTGCGCTTGACCTCGGCCCCGTCACCCACCTCGGTGTCGGTGAGGGTCGTGTCCGGGCCGATCACGGCCTCGGCGCCCACCGTCGTCGCGCCCAGGAGCTGGGTGCCGGGCAGGATCGTGGTGTCGCGGCCGAGGGTGACGTCGGAGTCGATCCACGTGGTGTCGGGGTCGACGATGGTCACGCCCTCGCGCATCCAGCGCTCGGTGGTGCGGCGGTTGAGCTCCTTGCCGAGGCGGGCGAGCTGCACGCGGTCGTTGACGCCCTCGGTCTGCCAGAGGTCGTCGACGACGTGGGCGCTGACGTGTCCGCCGGCCTCGCGGGCGATGGCCAGCACGTCGGTGAGGTACTTCTCGCCCTGGGCGTTGTCGGTGCCGACCTCGTCGAGCGCGGTGCGCAGGACCGAGGCGTCGAAGGCGTAGATGCCGGAGTTGATCTCGGTGATGGCGCGCTGCTCGTCGCTGGCGTCCTTCTGCTCCACGATGCCCGCCACACCACCGTCGGCGTCGCGCAGGATCCTGCCGTACCCGGTCGGGTCGTCGAGGTGGGCGGTGATGACGGTGACCGCGCTGCTGCTGCGCACGTGCTCGTCGAGCAGGGCGAGCAGGGTGTCGCCGGCGAGCAGGGGCACGTCGCCGTACGTCACCAGCACGGTGCCCTCGAGCTCGGGGAGCACCGCGAGCGCGCACTCGGTGGCGCGGCCGGTGCCCTTGACGTCGTCCTGGTCGGCGATGACGGCGCCGGAGTCGACCTCGGCCACGTGGGCGGCGACGAGGTCGCGCTCGTGGCGCACGACGACGGCGAGGTGCTCGGGGCCGGCGGCCCGGGCAGCGGCGATGGCGTGGCCGACGAGGGTCCGTCCGCCGATCCGGTGCAGGACCTTGGGGGTGGAGGACTTCATCCGGGTGCCCTCACCAGCGGCGAGGACGATGACGGCGGCGAGTCCGGGAGTGCCGTGGGGGGCGTTCACGCGCGAGGGCTCCAGAGATCTGGTCGGGTGCGGCGGTCGGCTCATGCTACCCGCCGGTCGCGGGTGCCCCGACGCTCGCCGTCGCGGGCCGCCCGAGCCGTTCAGGGAGCCGTCAGCGTCACCTTCGAGGACAGCGGGCCGCTGCCGACGGCGTTGACGGCCTTGACCTGGTAGACGCCGGTGGACCCCGGCGTGAGCGTCGTGTCCGTGTAGGTCGTGGGCCCGGTCGGCGTCGCCGAGAGGGTGACGAGTCGCACCGAGTCGCGCAGGACGACGTACTTGGTGATGGGCGAGCCGCCGTCCGCGGGGATCGTCCACGTGAGCACCGGCGCCCCCGTCGGGTCGATGCTGCCCGACATCTGGCACTCCCCCGGCCCCCCGGCCTGGGACACCGCGCTCGCCTCGGCCGAGGCCGGCCCCTCGCCCACCGCGTTGACCGCCGTGACGACGTACCAGTACGTCTGGCCCGCGGTGCTGGTCGGGACGTCGACCGTCGTGCCCGTCGTCGTCGCGACGGGGGTGGCGAGGTCCTCACCACCGGCGGTCGTGCCGCGGTAGACGCGGTACTGCGTGATCGAGGTGCCGCCGGTGCTCGCCGGGGGCGACCAGCTCACGTTGACCGACCCGGGTGCCGCGGCTGCCGTCACTCCCGTCGGCGCACCGGGGGCGGTGAGGACCACAGCCTGGTGCGGGTTGGCGACGACCTCTGGTGAGGTCGGACTGGTCCCCAGCGCGTTGGTCGCGACGAGCACGTAGTAGTAGGTGGTCCCGTTGGTCACGGCGAGGTCGTCGTAGGCCAGCGTCGTCTTCGACAGGCTGGCCAGAGGTGTCTTGGTGAGGTTCTCCCCGCCGGGGGTCGTGGCCCGGTACAGGCGGTACTTCGTCAGCGCCGACCCTCCGTCGCTCGACGGCGGCGACCACGACAGGTGGACCACCGCGTCACCCCCGGCGGCGACCACCCCGGCCGGCGCCTGCGGCGCGGTCTGGGCCGCGGAGTCGATGAACATGGCGAAGTGCGGCTGGGGCGTCCCCGAGACCGAGCTGAAGTCGCCGCCGATGTAGACGCGGGTCGCGTCCGAGGCCATGGCCCAGACACCCTGGCTGCTGTTGATGTTGGGGGCGAAGGCGGTCAGGGCACCCGTCGCCGGGGTCACCGCTGCGAGCTTCTGGCGCGCCTGCCCCGCGAAGGAGCCGGTGCCGCTGAAGTGGCCGCCGCAGTACAGCAGGCCGCCGGAGAGGCGCACCGACTGCAGGTTGCCGTTGCTGCGGTCGCTCCACGCCAGGGCACCCGTGGTGGCGCTCATGGCCGTGCACGCCCCGCCGCTGCCGCCGACGGCCGAGTAGAGGCGCGTGCCGTCGGAGACGAGGTCGTAGACCGGCGAGTAGGTCTTCTGGTTGTTCGCCACGGCCTTGAAGGTCGGGTCGAGCGCACCGGTCCCCGCCTGCGCCACGGCCGCGATCTTGTTGGTCGAGGCGCGCCCCGAGACCGTCGTGAAGTCGCCGCCGACGAAGAGGCGGCCGGTGCCGTCCACGGCAGGCGTGACGCTGCGTACCCGGTCGTTGGGGGTGGGGACCCAGCTGCCGGCCACCGCTCCGGTCACCCCGTCGACCTTGGCGAGGTAGGGGCGCGAGGTGGCCGACGTGCCGGCGACCGTGCTCGTGATGCCCGCGAAGTTGCCCCCTGCGAACACCGCACCGCCGGCATAGGTGAGCGAGTCGACCTGCCCGGGGGCCACGATCGCCGGCGCCCACCCCAGGAGCTGCCCGCCGGCGTTCAGGTCGAGCGCGGCCAGCCCCTTGCGGACCTCACCGTTGACCGTGCCGAAGGTGCCGCCGAGGTACACGGTGCTCGTGCCGTCGGTGGCCAGGCTCGTCACCGTGTTGTTGGCGGACCCGGCGAAGGTCAGGTCGGCGGCACCAGTACTGGCGGAGAAGACGGCGATGTTCTTGGCCGGGTAGAGCTTGCCCGCCGGGTCGATGACGCTGTCGAACGTGCCCGCCACCACGATCCGGTCGCCCACCGGCAGGATCGCGAGGACCCGCGGGCTCCCGTCCGTGGCCGCGGTCGGGCCGGCCGGACCCACGCCCCAGGTGCGCGCCGGGGTGTCCAGCAGGGCGGCCTCAGCACTGGTGGACGCCACCAGCCCCTGCGCGACCACGAGCAGGCCCATGACCACCCCGGCAGCCAGGTGCCGCATCCTTGACGACGTCGTCGACCTCATGTCCGGCACCTCTCGAGAACCCGCGTGTGGGCACCATTCGACTCCTGGAGCCGGGCCACCGGTCCAGACCTCCGTGGGAGCGCGGACTACACCAGGTGGTGGAGGTGGCGGCACGTACCCGGTCGGCTCACACCCGGTCGGCTCACACCCGGGTGGCTCACACCCAGGGCGGCCGCGGCCAGGCCGCCGACTGGTGGCGACTGCCCTCCGCCGACGCCCACGAGACCCGCCTGGCGCGCAGCTGCTCGGCGACGGCGCGCTGACGGGCGAGCAGCTGGGCGACCTCGGGGTTGACCCTGCGGTTCCCCTCGGGGCTGATCCAGAACGGCGTCGCCCGCAGCTCGTCCTCGACCAGCGTCAGCTGCCCCAGGAGCTCGCGGACGGTGAGGTTCTTCAGCGGCGCCCGCTCGACGGGCTGGTGCGGTGTCGTCCCGTCGGCGGCGCGTTCGGGCGCGGGGTGCGCGGGCGTGTCACGCGGGGTGGAGTGGGTCGTGCTCATGGCTGCTCCCGGTCACCCGAGTAGCTACCCAGCCGACTGCCCCCGGGCCAGAGCAGTCGCGCTGGCCGCACACTGCTCGACGGCACTTCCCATCCTGAGAAGCCGCAGCCGCCCCGTCAAGGGTCTCGGCGAAGTGATGGTGTCGGGCGCCGGCTCGCTCGGCTCCCCGGGTAGGAATCGAACCTACGTCGCTTGTCCTGATTCAAAGATCGCTCCGGCCCCGATTCTGGGTTCCGGTTGTCTTTGATTCGTGCTCAGGAGAACGGATTTCATTCCGCCGGGGTCCGCCGTCGGAGACCCGTTGGTTAGCAAATCTGTTAGCAAGGACGCCCTGCGGTAGACCAGGGAGAGCCACCGACCCATAGCGGAGCAAGTAGGCAGGCCGGAGAGACTGTCGGGCCCTCTGCTGCACCCAAGGTGGTGCGGGGCACACGGAGTGTGCACTTGGACCGGGCTGGGAGCGAGGGCTTGACCGGCTCGGAGCGCGTGCCGGATGCTGCCGCGCCGGGTCGGCGGCTCGGAGGAAGCCAAAGATGTACGTCTCGACCGCCCTCCGCCCTATCCTCGGAGAATGGGGACCGGGCAGGCGGCAGCGGGGCCGCAGCTGGTCACAGCCGGGTGCCGGCTTGCGGCGGCAACGTTGATCTGCACTGAGGCTTTCTTCCTTGCCTCGTGCTCGTCCGTCCCATCGGGCGAACCGGATCCGCTGACCGCCACGACCAGCGTGAGTGGTTCCGTGCCTGCTGCTCCGCTAGCTGCTCGCATGGCGGCGGGCACCCACAGCGAGGGGTGGACCCTGATTGGAATGGATGCTGACGGGCGCAGACTGTTCATCGATTATGCGCTCGGCGACCCGTGCTCCGAGAGTGCTGGGGTAGTCGTGGAGGAGTCAGCGAAGACGGTGACCCTGACGGCGACGACGCGAGTGGTCAAGGGCGGCAGCAACTGTCAGTCCAGCCTGCGGACTGCCCAGGGCTATGTCGACTTGAAGACGCCACTGGGCTCAAGGACGTTGCTGCACGCATCTGCGCAGCGGACGCCCGATGGATCCTTCCCCTAGGTGGCAGCCATTCCTTGAGTGCGGTTCTGAATTCTCTTCGAACGTCGGCGATGCCACTGGAAATGCCGGGGTGCGGTGGGGTGCGCGAGGACGGCGCGCCAGCGCCGCCCGCAGCGCGGGG
>NZ_JBFRFA010000024.1:0-55658 GCF_052114585.1 Pedococcus sp. 2YAF34 | reverse complement strand
TCCCCGTACGTGTCCCACCTGTGGCGCGACACCTGCGCCGAACTCGGCATCCGCCACACCCGCACCAGGCCCCGACGGCCACAGACCAACGGCAAGATCGAACGCTTTCACCGCACCCTGGCCGACGGGTGGGGCTACGCCCGCGCCTAYACCTCAGAAAGCGAACGCCGGGCCGCCCTGCCAGCATGGATCCACGAGTACAACCACCACCGACCCCACACCGCCTGCGGGAACAAGCCACCCATCACCCGCTTGACCAACCTGTCAGGTCAGTACATCTAGGTCGACGGCGACGGTGCGGGCTGCGGCCGGGCGAACGACGAGATGGTGAGGAACGCGGCGTTCGACCAGACGTGGACGTCGATGCGACCCTCCTCACGCACGTCCACCCCTCGCGCCACGCGCCCCGGCCCGACGCCGACGTTCGTCCCGAGGTTGGTGGAGAACGCCGCCTGCCCTTCCGCCGAGCTCGGCGCCAGCCACGCCGCCTTCCTGCGCAGGTTGACCGACGGCAGGGCCGGGCGGATCCCCGTCGTCAGGGGACGGTGGTCGAGGTGCCAGACCACGCCGTCGGCACCGTTGACGTCGACGCCGAGCCGGATCACCGAGCCGGCGAGCTCCACCCGCATCACGAGGGGCATCGTCACCTCGCCGTCGGAGACGTGCCCGAAGTAGGTGGCCCGACCCGGCAGGAAGGTGAGCTCGTCGATGGTGACGTTGCTGAGCACCCGGGTCACCTTCTCCTCGGTGTCGACCCCGCGTCCCGTCGCCCGCCCCTCGAGGGCCGAGAGCATCGACCCGCCGATCACCGTCTGCGTGAGCAGGTCCTCGCCGCGCAGGATCCGCAACCCGTCGGGGTACAGCGAGACCGAGACCCCGCCACCCAGGGTGGCGACGCCCTTGGCGTCCGCAGCCACGGTGAGCAGCCCCGGGGAGATGTCGTCGAACCCCTCGTCGCGCCCCAGCCACCCGGGGAGGTGGGTCGAGAGGCCGAGCAGCGCCAGTGCCGTGAGCGAGGCCACCAGCGCGACCATGCTGCGGCTGATGTCGATCTGGCGCCCGGGCACGGGATCACCCTAGGGGCGTGGCCTGGTGGCGCCTGCCCGTAGGCTGCCCCGCGTGGTGCGACAGCGACCGGTCGGGACGGTCACCCGGGGCACCACCAACCCCAACCGCCTGCGGCGCGTGGACCGCTGGCTCGCCGGCCCCCAGGCCTGGCGCCTGCGCCGCCCCGGTCCGCCGCCCGTCGTCGTCGACCTCGGGTACGGCGCCTCGCCGGTCACCGCTGTCGAGCTGCACGACCGCCTCCGCCGGGTGCGCCCCGACGTCGAGGTGGTCGGCATCGAGATCGAGCCGGAGCGCGTGGCCCTGGGCCAGGCCCTGGCGCGCGACGGGCTCTCTTTCGCCCTCGGCGGGTTCGAGGTGCCGCTCCCCCGGGGAGGACAGGCGACGGTGGTCCGCGCGTTCAACGTGCTTCGCCAGTACGACGAGTCGCAGGTCGCCGAGGCGTGGGCCACCGTGCAGGACCGGCTGACGCCCGACGGCCTGCTCGTCGACGGCACCTGCGACGAGCTCGGACGGCGCAGCACCTGGGTCGCGGTCGACCGCCACGGTCCGCTGTCGCTGACCCTGTCGTGGCGGCTGCGCGGGCTGCACACACCGTCGGACGTCGCCGAGCGCCTGCCCAAGGCGCTCATCCACCGCAACGTCGCGGGCGAGGCCGTGCACGGGTGGCTCTCGGCGCTGGACCGCTCGTGGTCGCACGCCGCCCACCACGGGAGCTTCGGCCGGCGACAGCGCTTCCTCGCGACGGTGCAGGCCCTGCGCGACGAGGGCTGGCCGGTGCTCGACGGCCCGAGCCGATGGAGGCTCGGCGAGGTCACCGTCGCCTGGGACGCGGTGGCGCCGGCGGCGTAGGTCAGCCGGTGGCGCGTCCACCGGTGAGCGTCGGGCCAGCAGGCGCGTCGCTTCAGTGGGGCGTCGCGTCAGCGGGCGTAGTCGTCCTCGAGGCGCACGATGTCGGCCTCGTCGAAGTCGCCGAACGCCACCTCGAGCAGCCGCCCCGGGGCGTCGCCCCGGTTGGCCATCCGGTGGACGGCGCCCTGCGGGACCCAGACCTTCTCCCCCGGCTGGGCGCTCCACGTGCGCTCACCCACGGTGACCTCGATGGGCCCGTCGAGCACCTGCCAGAACTCACCGCGGTGCTCGTGCGTCTGCAGCGACAGCCGGTGGCCCGGCTCGACCGTGATGATCTTGACCGTCACGCGCTCGTTGGAGACGAACTGCTCGAACTGCCCCCACGGGCGCTCCTGGACGAAGATCTCCTCGCGCGGGTCGCGCATGGCCTCCCCCTGACCTGCCACGGCGGTCACCACGGTCCGTAGGGGCCCATGTGCTGGCTCCCGCCCCCTCGTCCCACCATCTGCCTCAGGGCCGGCCTCACGTCGGCCAGGTAGATCGCGGCGCCGACGAACGCGATGAGGCCGATCGAGAAGATCCGCCCGGAGGACCCCAGCGAGACGAAGCCCAGGAGGACGGCGACGGCCAGGATGATCGTCCAGAACTGCTTGGTGCGCTTGCCCGCCGCGACGTAGACCTCCGGCCGGTAGCGCAGCGCGTCGACCAGGGCGAAGACCTCGGCGGCGAACGCCACGAGGCTGAGCAGCAGCGTCACCACGGCCTGCAGGCTTCCGAGTGTCCCGAACATGGACGACAGCCTAGACGTCAGACGTCGACGACCAGGGTCACCGGCCCGTCGTTGACCAGGGAGACGTCCATCATCGCGCCGAACCGCCCTGTGGCGACCTCGACCCCACGGGCCCGCAGCGCCTGCACGACCGCGTCGACCAGGGGTTCGGCGACCGGCCCGGGGGCGGCGTTGCTCCACGACGGGCGCCGCCCCTTGCGGGTGTCGGCGTAGAGCGTGAACTGGCTGACGACGAGCACCGGGGCGCCCACGTCGGCGACCGAGCGCTCGTCGCGCAGGATCCTCAGCTCGCTGATCTTGCGGGCCATCGTGGCGACCTGGTCGGGCCCGTCGTCGTGGGTCACGCCGACCAGGGCCACCAGCCCGGGACCGTCGATGGCGCCGACGACGACCCCGTCGACGGTCACCGAGGCACTGCTCACGCGCTGCAGGACGGCACGCACGGCTGGGGTCGGCCCCGGCTCAGATGTTGACGGCGACGATGGCGCCGACCGGCTCGCCGTGCCCGAGCACCGGCGAGTGCTCCAGCTGGGCGAGGGCCGGGGAGTCGACGCCGAGGCGCCGCAGGGCGGCAGCGAGGATGACCGGCTTGGCGCGGGGGTAGCCGTCGGCGACCTTGAGGGCGACGCCGCGACCGTCAGCCAGCCCCACGGCGTACACGGACTCGGCACCGTCCTTGGCGATGAGGCCGGGAGTGTGCTCGATGAGGGCGGTGACGTCGCGGCCGGTGCCGCCGAGGTAGGCGGGGTTGGCGCGGATCGCGTCGGCCACCTCGGCCTCGTGGGTGCCGGCCGGGGCCGAGGCCATGGCGCCGAACGCGCGGGCCAGGCCGGCGAGCGTCACGGCCATCACCGGGGCCCCACAGCCGTCGACCGCGGTGGAGGTGATCTCGTCGCCGGTGAGCTCGGCCAGCGTCTGCGCGATGGCCTGCTGCAGCGGGTGCGAGGGGTCGCGGTAGGTCGCGGTGTCCCAGCCGTTGACCACGCAGGTGGCGAGCATCGCGGCGTGCTTGCCGGAGCAGTTCTGGGTGATGGGCAGCTTGCTGCCCCCGCTGCGCAGGACCGCCTCGCGCGCGTCGTCGTTCACGGGGTAGTCGGGGGTGTTCTGCAGGGCGCCCTCGGTGAGCCCGACGGAGGCGAGCATCTCGCGCACCGCCGTGAGGTGGAAGTCCTCACCAGAGTGGCTCGCCGACGCGATGGCGAGGTGGTGGGCGGGCATACGGAGCCCCGCACGCACCATGGCCAGCGTCTGCACCGGCTTGTTGGACGACCGCGGGAACACCGGGTCGTCGACGGCGCCCAGCGCGAGCAGGTGCGCACCGTCCGGCCCGGTCGCGACCACGGAGGCACGGTGGGCGGACTCCACGAACCCGCCACGCACGTAGTGCGCGAGGACGGGGGCGTCGTCGAGGGCGGGCGGGGTGGCGGTATGCGGCGTGCTCACCCGACCGAGCCTAGCCACGGTCAGCGGACGACGGACGACCCCCACCCCGTGTGGGGTGGGGGCCGTTCGCGGCGCTGTAGGGCAGGGCCCGGCTCAGTCGCCGGTCACCCGCTGGTGAGTCGCTGGTCAGTCGCTGGTCAGTCGCCGACCTTGGCGGCGGCGGTGGTGCTGGCCTTCTTCGCGGTCGACGCGGTCTTCTTCGCACCGGTGGTCGCGCGCTTGGTGGCGGACTTGGTGGCGGTGGCGGACTTCTTGGTGGTGGTCGAGGTGCGCTTGGCAGCCGTACGGGTGCGCTTGGCGGACTCCTTGGCGGCCGTGGCCACCTCGGCGGTCTCCACGGCGACCGAGCCCGCGACGACGTCGGCGACCGTGGCGGCCTCCTTGCGACCGGTGGTCAGCGTGGCCTTGGCGGAGCGCTGGATGTCGGTGGCCGACTTGCGCACGGTGGTGACCGCACCCTTGCCGAGGGCGACGGTGGTGCCGGCCTGGGCGATCAGGTCCTGGGTGGCCTTCTGGGTGCGGACGCGCTTGACGAGCTGCTCGCCGCGGGCGGCGACGGACTCGTAGGACTCCTGCGCCTTGCCGGCCAGCACGAGGCTGCGGTTGAGCGCCAGGGCCGGCAGCTCCTGCGCCTGCTCGGCTACACCGAGGACGCGGGTCTGCGCGCGGGTCTGGAGGGCGGCCGGGTCGAGGTCTGCGGCGAGCTCGGCGCGCAGCGCCTCGGTGCGGGCCGCGGCGCGGGTGCGGGCCTCGCGGACCTTCTCGACGGCCAGGTCGGTCAGGCCCACGGCGGCGAACACCGGGGTCGTGTCGATGACGTTCTTGCGGATGTCGGCAACGAGTGCCATGTCATTCTCCTTCGGTGCGGGTGGTGGAGGTCTTGGCTGCCCGGGTCGTGGGCTTGCGCGTAGTGCCGGAGGCGGCCTTGCGGGTGCGGGTGCTCCTCGGGGCGGCATCGCCACCGACGAACGAGTCGTAGATGTCCAGCAGGGCGGACTTCTGACGGGCGTTGAGTCGCGGGTCGGCGCCGATGACGGCCCGGGTGTCCGGCGCCTCGGCCTGGTGGCCCTGGCGCTCGTCGAGGATGCCGGCCCGCACGTAGAGCGACTCGGCGGAGACCTCGAGGCCCTTGGCGAGCTGCTGGAGGATCTCGGCGCTGGGCTTCTTCAGGCCCCGCTCGATCTGCGACAGGTAGGGGTTGGAGACCCCGGCCAGCTCGGACAGCTGGCGCAGCGAGAGCCTGGCGGTCTGGCGCTGCTCGCGCAGGTAGTCACCGAGGCTCTCACCTCCCAGGGGTCCCAGCGGAATCCGGCTCATGCCTCCAGTGTGCTTGCTCTAGTTAGCAAAATGCAAACTGCAGGCAGCGTGACGGTGACCACATCCCGTCCGGTGTCAGGCGGTGCGGCGGTCCTTGACGCCCAGCAGGGCGCGGGCGTCATCCGTCGACATCGCAGGACGCTGCATCACCTCGGCGAGGTGCGCCGCGCGCTCGACGAGCTCACGGTTGTGCTGGACCTGGACTCCGCGCGAGAACACCACGTTGTCCTCCATCCCGACGCGCAGGTGGCCGCCTGCCGCGAGGGCCGCGGCAGCGATGGGCAGGTGGGTGCGCCCGATACCGGTCGCCGACCAGGAGGTGACCTCGGCGGGCAGCATCGAGACGCCGGCGACGAGGGCGGCCGGCGTCCCCGGCATGCCGCCCGGGACACCGGTCACGAAGTCGACGTGCACCTTGCCGCCGAAGGGCAGCCCGTGGGTGTCGATGAGGCGGGCGAGGGCGGCGACGTGGCCGAGGTCGAACAGCTCGAACTCCGGCACGACCTCGCGCTCCTGCGCCTGCACGTAGAGGTCGGACATGAAGCCGTAGGGGTTGAGGAAGACGTCGTCCCCGAAGTTGGTGGTGCCGCAGGTGAGCGAGCAGGAGTCGGGCTCGGCGTCGAGGACCGTCAGCCGCTGCTCGAGCGGGTCATGGACGCTGCCACCGGTCGACAGCTGCACCACCAGGGTCGTCTGCTCCCGAAGGGCGTCGACCGCGGCCTTGAGGTGGCCGTGGTCGAGCGTCGGGCGGTGCTCGGCGTCGCGGATGTGCAGGTGGATCATCGACGCGCCGGCGGCCTCGCACGAGACGGCGGTCTCGACCAGCTCCTCGAGCGTGGTCGGCAGCTGCGGGAAGTCACCCTTGGACAGCTCGGCGCCGGTGGGTGCGACGGTGATCAGGGTGCCGGGGGTCGTGGCCATGGCGGACATCTTGGCAGCAGTGCCGTGCCATTGCGGCCGCCTCTAGCGCACCGTCCCTGCAAGTGGGTGTGGGAGACTGGCGGGCGCCCGACCGCAAACTCGAACAAGCGGCGACAACCGGCGACCGGCAACACAACGAAAGCAGGACCGTGGACCTCCGCGACTACTACCGAGTGGTCAGCAAGCGCTGGCGCCTCATCACCGCCGTGACGCTCCTCGTCGTCGCGCTCGCCGCCCTCTTCACGCTGACCAGTCCGAAGGTGTACCAGGCGCGCACCCAGCTGTTCGTCTCCACCTCGGCGGGCGCCGACTCCACCCAGCTGCTCCAGGGCAACACCTTCAGCCAGCAGCGGGTGAAGTCCTACGCCGACCTGATCACGACGCCCGCCGTGCTCGACCCGGTGATCAAGGAACTGGGCCTCGACATGTCGGCCGACAGCCTCGGGCAGAAGATCACCGCGAGCGTCCCGATCGAGACGGTCCTGATCGACGTGCTGGTCACCGACCGCAACCCCCAGTCGGCGGCGAACATCGCCGACGCCGTGGGCAAGCAGTTCTCGGCGAGCATCCTCGACCTGGAGCGGGTGTCCGACACCTCCCCCAGCCCGGTCAAGGTGTCGGTCGTGCGCCCGCCCTCGGTGCCCACCGCGCCCATCAGCCCCAACCCGGTGCGCAACATCGGCCTGGGGGTCGTCCTCGGCATCGTGCTCGGACTCGGCACCGCGCTCCTGCGGGACACCTTCGACACCTCCGTGCGGAGCGAGCGCGACGTCAAGGACGCCACGGACGAGACCGTCATCGGCGGGATCCTCTTCGACCCTGATGCGCCCAAGCACCCGCTCATCGTCCAGTCGGACCCCCACAGCACGCGCGCGGAGGCGTTCCGGGCGCTGCGTACCAACCTGCAGTTCGTCGACGCCGCCAAGCACCCGCGGTCGATCGTCTTCACGTCCTCCCTCCCTGGAGAGGGCAAGACCACCACGACCGCCAACCTCGCCATCAGCATGGCCGCGGCAGGTGCGCGCGTCTGCGTGATCGAGGGTGACCTCCGCCGTCCCCGCCTCCTGCGCTACATGGGCATGGAGGGTGCGGTCGGGCTGACCAACGTGCTGATCGGTCAGGCAGACCTCGCCGACGTCCTGCAGCCCTACGGGGACACCGGCATCCAGGTGCTGGGCGCAGGTCAGATCCCGCCCAACCCGAGCGAGCTCCTGGGCTCGGACACCATGTCGCGCACCATCCGCCAGCTCGAGCAGATGTTCGACTACGTCATCATCGACGCTCCCCCCGTCCTGCCTGCGACCGACTCGACGGTGTTGAGCACCATCACCGGCGGCGTGGTCATGGTGGCCGGCTGCGGAGTCGTGAAGAAGGAACAGCTCAACCGGGCACTCGAGTCGCTGGAGACCGTCGGCGGCAACCTGCTCGGCATCGTGGTCAACCGCATCCCCACCCGCGGGGCCGACGCCGGCACCTACTACTACGGCAACGGCTACGCGCCGCTCACGGCTGACCGCAGCCGCAAGCAGCGCGCCAAGGACCGCCAGAGCGCCAGCGTCTGACCCTCGGCACCTCCGCTCTGACCCTCGCCACCTCCGCTCAGGGGGCCACGACCTCGGTCTGGCTGGCCGTCACCCCGTCGACCTCCAACGTCGCGTCGACGGGGGTGTTGCGCTTCAGGAGGGCGAGCCCGATCGGGCCGTCCTCGAAGTGTCTCGCCACCGAGGTGACCCACCCGACCTGACGATCTTCGAGCAGGACGGCCCCGCCCCGTTCGGGGAGGCCGTGCCCGGAGCCGTCGAGGTGCAGGAAGGTCAGGCGCCGCGGTGGCCGCCCCAGGTTGTGGACCCGCGCCACCGTCTCCTGCCCCCGGTAGCAGCCCTTGTGCAGGTGGACGGCGGTACGCAGCCAGTCGGTCTCGTGGGGGATGGTGCGGTGGTCCGTCTCGAAGCCCAGCCGCGGGCGCCAGGCAGCCACGCGCAGCGCCTCCGCCGCCCACGTGCCCGCAAGATCCCGGTCGCCGACTGCCGACGCGAGGTCTGCCATCGGCACGATCACCTCGCGCCACGCGCGGCCCCGGGCCGGGTGACCCTCGTCGGGGCCGTAGGCGGCGGTGTCGCCGACGAGCCCGGGCCAGGGGTCGCGCCACGCCAGGTGCTCACCCGGGAGGGCCTCGGCGGAGGAGGACTCGCCCACCACGGCCCAGTCGTCACTGACGTCGTTGACGTCGACGCGCAGCATGAAGCGCATCGAGGCCAGCCACCCGGTGAGGGCCGGCGCGGTACCCGGCTCGGTCGTGATCCAGGTGGTCTCGCCGTCGTCGACCAGGTGGAGGTCGTGCTCGATGTGCCCCTTGGGACTGAGGACGAGCGACTCCCGGGACTGCAGCGGCGGCAGGCCAGTGAGGTGCTGGGTCGTGATCGAGTGCAGCCAGGACAGCCTGTCGGGGCCGGAGACCGTGACCACGCCACGGTGGGACAGGTCGACCACCGCCAGGCCGTCCACCAGGAGGCGCTGCTCCCGCATGGGGTTGCCGTAGTGGGCCGCGACGCCCGCGTCAGCCCCGTCCCCCTCGACCGCTCCCGGTCGCGACAACAGCGCCGAGCGACGGCGGTCGTCCGTCGGGCCAGCTGCAGGGCGGGCCTCGCTGGGGAGGCGCTCGCGGGTCGTCTCGTCCGCAGGGTCAGTGGTCGTGCGTGGGTCCACGCTGGGGCTCCTTCGCGCTCTGGTGGCCATCGGGGCCGCTCGCGCACTCTGCGCACTCGCCGTGCACCGCCATGTGCGTCACGTCAGCGACAAAGCCCGTGGCCCTGAGAACATTCCCGATGAAGGCATCTGCCGCCTGCCGGTCGCACTGCTGCACGCGGCCGCACGACCGGCAGACGAGGTGGACGTGGTCGGCGTGGTCCGCTAGGTGGTAGCTCGGTGCATGGTGGTCGAGGTGGGTGTGGCCGACGATACCCAGGGACTCCAACGCCTCCAGGGCCCTGTACACCGTCGAGGTGGCCAGCGGCGTCCCCCCGTCTGCCGAGACCCGGGCCACGACGTCGTCCGGGGTGGCGTGCCCGAGGGTCGCGACCGCGTCCAGCACCCGTTGGCGTTGGGAGGTCATCCTGAGTCCGTGGGCTCGCAACCGCTCACCTGCGTCGTACACGGTCCCACTCTACGGTCGGCGAGGTACCCGACCTCGGAGGCCTCGGGACCCGACAGCGACGGCCGGGCGTGCAGCCGGCTGCCCGTATGCGGCACAGCGGCACGCCGGCACGTCCGCACCCGGCACACCGGTCGAGCGTCAGCTCTTCCAGGTGGAGTAGGCCTTGTCGGAACGGTAGGTGTCGTCGCCCACGGCCAGCCATCCACCATCGGTGGTGACCGCCAGGGCAACGGTCCCGGGCTCGACCTTCGCGGTGTCCAGCGCCGCGCACCCCAGGACGGTGTCGGGGCTCGCGGCGTCGACCACCGCCACTCCCGCACAGCCACCGAGGCCGGGGGCGGCCACCAGCACGCGCCCCCCGTTCGTCTGGGCGACCGCCAGGGCGCCGTCGAGCGTCGCCCGGGTCTTCCAGTGGTCACCGCTGGCGCTGGACAGGACCCGCCCGTCGGAGCACAGCACCACCGCACCGGCGTCCACCACGGAGAGGTCGACGACGGCCTCGCCGCCGCACGGGCGCCCCAGGTGACCCGTCGGAAGACCTATGGAGCCGGCGCTGTGCGGGTCGCGGAACCACGCGTCCTGCACCGCGCGAGGGGTCCCGAAGCTCCCCGAGTAGGAGTCGGCCTGCCGGATCCGGGCGGCGCACCGAGCCCCGGAGTCGGCTCCGACGGCGAAGGCCGACCCGTTGGCCCGCACCCTGACCCTCGTCAGCACGTCGAACGGCGCCGTCTGCGCTTTCCAGGACCGGCCCCCGTCCGTCGTCAGGGCCATCGTTGCTCCCCCGTCGGCGCAGGTCCCGGTCGTGAAGCGGACGGCGGTGGTCGGGTTGACCACGGTCAGCCCGACCACGAGCGGGACAGCCTCGGCCGCCGAAGAGGAGGAGATGGTTGCCGACGCTCCCGGCGCAGCCGCGCCGTCTCCGGTCCCGACGGGCGTGGCCACGACCGGCGCTCCCCCGCCCGTCACCGGCTCATGGGTGGTGGTGAGCGCGGTCCCGACCAGGACGACGTCGACGACCAGCAGCACGGCGAGGCCGACGGTGCCCATCCGCTCCGAGAGACGTCCCATCAGGCCCTGCCCAGTGCGTGGGCAACGCTCGGCAGCGATTCCATGATCTGCCGGCTCATCTCGTCGAAGACCTCGTCTGCGCGACGGAAGGGGTCGACGATGTCGGCATCGAGGTCGCTCAGGGGTGCGCGCGCCCCTCGCTGGGCGACCGCCAGTCCCACGGCACGCACGACCTGTTCCCGGGCGGACCCGGTGGCGGCGTGGAGCCGCTCGGCGGGGACCCCAGCGACGAGCTCCGCGAACTCGCGGAAGGAGAACACGTAGCGCAGGGCTCGGGGGTGCAGCCGGGCGACCTCGGCGCGGTGGGCGCGGGTCGCGGTCAGCACCAGGTCCGACTCGGCGACCATCGACGCCGTGAGCTGACGAGCGACGAAGCCGTGAGCGGCGTACCCGGCATCCTCGAGGCGAACCTGGGCGCGCGCGTCCATGCCGTGGCCGGCCAGCGCACCCGTACCCGCGCTGCTGACCAGCGCCGCCCCGGTCCCCCAGGAGCCATCCAGCTCAGCCTGAAGGGCACGCTCGAGGAAGGGTGAACGGCAGATGTTGCCGGTGCAGACCGTGAGGATCTGCGCGGTGGCCGTCACCAGCTCTCAACCAACGCGCTTGAGCTCGGCCGACACGTGGCTCTGCAGCTTCTGGCCGGCGGCGGCCATGTCCATGGCCCACAGCAGGTTGGAGTTGACCAGGCCGTAGAGGCGTGTAGCGGCGTTGTACTCCTTGGCGTGCGGGCTGCGCAGGACACCGTCGGTGCGCAGCTCGATCTTGGCCGGCTCGGCCTTGCCGAAGTAGAGCTCGACGATGCCCGTGGGGTGGGTCAGCAGCAGCTCGACCTCGCCGCCCTCCACGGGGCGCCAGAAGCCGAGCTCGGTCGCCAGCGGGCGCACCTGCTCCCCGGCCTCGTTGAGCAGCCAGGTCTGGCTGCGCCAGGTCAGGAAGGGCCGGCCGTCATGGCTGACCTCGATCTCCTGGCCGAAGTTCGCCGACTCGATGGTGGGGTAGCCGACGACGCCGGCGCCCTCCCAGCGGCCGATCATCCAGGCCAGCGGCGCGAGCTCACGCGGCAGGTCGGTGTCGAGGTGGAACACCATCAGCGGGGCGTCTTGACCAGGCGGTAGACGACGAACCCGGCGAACCAGGTGATGACGACGGCGGAGGCGACGAGCAGGCCGATGTAGAAGGTGTGCACGAGCCAGATCGTAGCCTGTGGCCCATGACCGTCCCCACAGCTCCGGCAACCCCGAGCACGCGCCTGGTGGTGAAGGCCACCTGCGGCACCGACGCACCCGAGCGCCTCAACCAGGCCCTCACCGTCGCGGCGACCGCGGCGGCCAGCGGCGTCGACGTCAGCCTGTGGCTCACCGGCGACGCCACGTGGATGGCCGTGCCCGGCCGGGCCGAGGAGTTCGAGCTGCCCCACGCCGCAGCCGCTGCGGACCTCATGGCCGCCGTGCTGGCGGCAGGCCGGGTCACCGTCTGCGGCCAGTGCGCTGCCCGCCGTGAGCTCACCGAGGCCGACCTCGTCCCTGGTGCAGTGGTGCGAGGCGCTGCGGCGTTCGTCGAGGAGGTCATGGCGCCGGCCACCCAGGCGCTGGTGTACTGAGCCGGCCCCCTTCACGGTGCCGGCGCCCGGTCCACGGGGGACGGCGCGTCAGGAAAGGTCGCTCAGGCGACGAAGTAGCGCACCACGACGTAGGCGACGACCCCCACCAGCAGCGACGACGACGCCCCGACCGCCAGCTGGGCACGCGCCATCGCGGTTGCCGGGAGCACGGCCATGACGCGGCGCGCCGCGTGCGACACCGCTGCCGAGAACAGGCCCAGCAGGGCAGCCGGCCACAGGCGCGGGTGGTCGGCAACCACCGAGACCAGCATGCCGGCGAGGCCGCCGAGCACCATCGAGATGAACAGCGCCCACTGCCGCAGCCTCGGCACCTTGATGAGCGGGTCCGCGAGGACGCCGAGGCCGAGCCCCGCCATCGCGGCGGCCAGGGCGTGGTCGCCGTGCAGCACCTCGGGGATGGGTGCCAGGGCGATCCCCGCCGAGATCACCGCCAGCCCGGTGACGCTCGCCGACACCGACTCGGCGAGCCGTGGCCGGCCGTCCCGGCGCATGAGCTGGTGCAGGAACGCCACGATCACCGACACGGCCATCGCGGCCGGCATCCACTGGAGGTAGGGCGCCTCGTCGGTGAGCAGGACCGCGGCAGTCATGAGCACGGTGCCGACGGCCAGCACGGTGCTCGTGCCCCGAGGGCTCGGTAGGCTCAGCAGCTGGGGCCAGCCCCAGGCGAGGACGAGTCCTGCGAGCGCGACGGACACGGCGACGAAGCCCGGGCTGGCGTACGCGGTCAGGCCGACCAGGGCCGCGAACGCCATGGTCGTGACCATGGTGAGCGGCCGGGCGAGCAGGGCTCGCCGGGGCAGCACCTGCGGACCGCGACGGCTGCTGGCGCGACGCTCACGACGGGTCAGCGGCACCGCACCCTCGGGGGCCTGCTGCTCGGGAACGTCGGACACAGCCCGCATCCTCGCATCACCCACCGGCGAAGGGCGGCAGGACCTCGAGGACGGACCCACCGGTGAGGGGTGCCTCCCGGTCCACGGACCTGCCGTCGAGCAGCAGGGTGCTGACGGCGGCCACGGGCTCGAGCGGCGGGTGCAGTGCCACGACGGCGGCGAGGGCTGCCCCCACGGTCGTGACGTCGGTCAGCTCGTCCTGCTCCACACCGGCGGCGGCACGCGCCCCGGCCCAGTAGCGGATGGTCACCGCACCCACGGCGCGGTCGGACGGCGTACCCACTGCTCTCCCCTCCTCGACCTGATGCTGAGACGGGGGTCTCAGCATGTGTGCGCCATCTCGGCGGCACCCCCGGCACCGTATCCTTCTCTGGCATGGCCCGTCTGCTGCTGCTGACCAACGCCCTGGCGCCCAGCGCCGAGGTGCTGCCGGCACTGGGGCTGCTGTCGCACCAGGTGCGGATCCTCCCGGCCGAGCCCACCGCCCTCGTGGACGCCCCGCCCGCTGACGCGGTGCTGCTGGACGCCCGCCGCGACCTCGCGGTCTCCCGCTCGCTGTGCCGGGTGCTGCGCGCCACCGGGATGTCCGTGCCGCTCATCGCCGTCCTGACCGAGGGCGGCCTCGCCGGCATCACCGCGGAGTGGGGTGTCGACGAGGTGCTGCTGGAGTCCGCGGGCCCCGCCGAGGTGGAGGCGCGGCTCCGGCTCGCGGCCGGCCGCCTGCAGGACCTCCAGGAGCCGGAGGAGGTCCAGATCACCTCCGGTGACGTCACCATCGACGAGGCCACCTACTCGGCACGCGTGCGCGGACGGCTGCTCGACCTCACCTACAAGGAGTTCGAGCTCCTCAAGTACCTCGCGCAGCACCCGGGCCGCGTCTTCAGCCGTGCCCAGCTCCTGCAGGAGGTCTGGGGCTACGACTACTACGGCGGCACGCGCACCGTCGACGTCCACGTCCGCCGGCTGCGCGCCAAGCTCGGTTCCGAGCACGAGGTGCTCATCGGCACGGTGCGCAACGTCGGCTACCGCTTCGTGCCTGCCGAGGACGTCGCCGCCGACGCCTGAGCACCGGCAGCTCCTGCCGTCGTGTGGCGGCTGCGGCCGCGTCCGGCCGCGCGACCGCGCGACACGCGAGAAGGCGCCCCTCCCGTCCGGGAGGGGCGCCTTCGTCGTACAGCGGGTCGGTCAGTTCTTCGTGATGCGCGTGTCCGTCGTCGGGCTGTAGGGCGAGTGCGCCTGCAGGTAGTTGGCGAACGCGTCGATGTCGAGCCCGCCGAAGAACCGGCCGGTGCCATCGCGGAACCCGGGCAGGCCGTCGCCACCGTCGGCGACGAAGTTGTTCGTCACCACCCGGTAGGTCGCGGTGTCGCTGATCGGGGACCCGCCGAGCGTCACCGGGCCGAGGACCCGGCTGCCGGAGGCGTCGCTGTAGCTGTAGGCGAACCCGTTGGAGACCTGGAGGATGACCGGGCGGGCCGTGGAGTTGGGCGAGGTCTTCGCACCGCCACCCCACTGCTCGAGCAGGATCTCCTTGATCTGGGCGCCGGTGAGCGAGACGGAGACGAGGTAGTTGTTGAACGGCTGGACCTGGAAGGCCTCGTCGTAGGTCACGTCGCCGGGCGCCTCACCCCACGGGGAGTTGCTGTAGGTGAGGTTGGTCCGGATGCCGCCCGGGTTCATGAAGGCGATGACCGGGGGCTGGCCGCCGGTCGTGGTCGACGGGTCGGCGAGCTGGGCGTCCGCGATGAGGTCGCCGAGCTTGGACTCCCCACCGGCGTTCGAGGCGGTCGTGATGTCGCCACTGATGCTGCCGAGGACCTTGCTCGCGACCGGACGGATGAGCGTCTTGTAGTCGGCGATGAGCTTGGTCTGGGCGGCGTCCTTGAACTCGGGGTCACGGGTGACGACGACGTTGCTGCCCGACACGGCACTGCGCACGATGTCCTGGGTGCGCCGGTCGAAGGTCAGGTCGGTCTCGGTGACGAGCCGGCCGAACGACGACGCGGAGGTGACCAGTCGGGGCTGGCCGGCCGGGTCGGGGATGCTGCACACGTACGGCGTGTGGGTGTGGCCGCTGATGATCACGTCGATCTGGGGCGACAGCTTCTGCGCGATCGGGATGATCGGGCTGGCCGGGACGTTCAGGCCGTCGCTGGTGCCCGTCGGGCAGGCCGAGTCGTACTTGTTCTCGAGGCCGGTCGCCGGGTTGGTGTGCGGGCCGCCGGGGTAGGTGGCCGTGCGGGCCGGCACGCCGCCCTGGTGGATGAGGACGACGATGGCCTTGACGCCCTTCGCCTCGAGCTGCGGCACGAGCGCGTTGGCGGTCTCCACCTCGTCGGTGAACTCCAGGCCCTCGATGCCGGAGGCGGTCACGATGTTGGGGGTGTCCTTGAGGGTCATGCCGATGAAGCCGACCTTGGCACCCTTGAAGTTCTTCACCCAGGTGGCCGGGAGGATGGTCTGGCCGTTGGCCTTGTACTTGACGTTGGCCGCGAGGATCGGGAAGTTCGCGCCGGTGAAGGTCTTGCCGCCGGGGCAGGAGTCCTGGTTGGCCGCACCCGCGCCGTCGTCGATGCAGCCGCCGTTCGCGAGGCGCTGGAGCTCCTTGTAGCCCTCGTCGAACTCGTGGTTGCCCACGGCCGTGACGTCGAGCCCGAGGCTGTTCATGGCCTCGATGCTGGGCTCGTCGTGGAAGGCGGCCGACAGCAGCGGGGACGCACCGACGATGTCACCGGCCGCGACGGTGGCGGTGTACGGGTGTCCCGCACGCAGGGCCTTGAGGTGGCCCGCCAGGTACTCCACCCCACCGGCGTTGACCGTGGTCGGCGTCACGGCGTAGGAGGTCACACCCGTGCTCGGGTTCGTCGAGGACGTCTCGGTGTAGGTGTCCGACGTGATGATCCGGCCACTGGAGCCCGCCGGGGGCTCGAGGTTGCCGTGGAAGTCGTTGAAGGACAGGAGCTGGATGTCGATGGTCGGGCCGTTCGAGGCGGCCTGCGAGCTGCCGCTGACGAAGGCGGCGCCCGACGCGGCGAGCGCAGCGACGGCCACGACGCCCGACAAGCGCCTGGGGCGGGGAGAGGTCATGAATGCATCCTTGTGCGGAAAGGGTGTCCCCGGCGGTAGCCGGACCCGTGCACGCTAACGGCGCGACCGCGGGAAAGGAAGATGCGTGGTGCAATGCTTTCCGTGCCTTCATCACAGATCTGCCGCAGCGACACGTTGACGGACCCGGAGCGCGCGCAGGTGCGTGAGCTGCAGCGTCGCGCGACGTCCGAGGACGGGGTGCGGCCGCTGTCCGAGCAGACCGAGCTCGCCCTCGCGGCAGGGCCGGGCGAGGTGCGCCACTACCTCGTGGTCGAGGACGGCGCCGGCGGCCAGGCGACCGTGCAGGCCTACGCGCAGCTCGACGACGCCGCCGCGCCGGACGCCTCGGGCGAGCTCGTCGTCGACCCGGCAGCCCGCCGCCGCGGGCTGGGCACCGCCCTCGCGGAGGCGGTCCTGGCCGACGCCCCCGCGGCCCGGCTGTGGTCGCACGGGCAGCTCCCCGGTGCCACCGCCCTGGCGCACCGCCTCCGGCTGCAAGCCGTCCGGGAGCTGCACAAGATGGCGCGGCCGCTCACACCTGCCGACCTGGACCCGGCGGCCGTCGCCCTGCCAGAGGGGTTCCGCGCCAGGACGTTCGAGCCCGGCCGCGACGAGGAGCCCTGGCTGGCCACCAACGCCGCCGCCTTCGCCCAGCACCCGGAGCAGGGCCGGATGACGCTGGCGGACCTGCAGGACCGGATGGCGCAGCCGTGGTTCGACGCGGCCGGCTTCGTCATCGTCACCGCAGACGACGCACCCGACGACGCACCTGACGAGGTGGCCGCGTTTCACTGGACCAAGGTCGACCCTGACACCCCGACGGTCGGGCGGGCCCACGGCGGCGAGGGTCGCGAAGCGAGCCACAGCGCCGGGGAGGTGTACGTGGTGGGCGTGCACCCGCGGTACCAGGGACGTGGGCTGGGCCGTCCGCTCACGGCGCTCGGGCTCGCGCACCTCGCCTCCCTCGGGCTGGAAGAGGTGGACCTGTACGTCGACGGCGACAACCACGCGGCGATACACACCTACACGGCGCTCGGGTTCCGCAGCATCATGGTGGACGTCATGTATTCGCACGCAGTTCACGAACCACTGTCAGGATGAGCGCATGAGCGTGACCAGCCGCACCGCCGAGCAGGCCGAGGCCCTCGACGGCGGGCCCGCGGACGTCGCCGGCCAGGAGGTGTCGATCGCGAGCGCCCAGCCGCGCGCCTCCAACGGCCGGTTCATGCGCGTGGTGCACGGCCCCAGCCAGACGGACGCCAGCGGCCTGCCCAGTGACCGGTTCCTCGACCGCGAGATCTCGTGGCTGCAGTTCAACGAGCGGGTCCTCCAGCTCGCGGCGGACGACTCGGTGCCCCTGCTCGAGCGGGCCCGTTTCCTGGCCATCTTCACCTCGAACCTCGACGAGTTCTTCATGGTGCGCGTCGCCGGCCTCAAACGCCGTATCGCGACCGGGCTGGCCGTGCGCTCGGCCTCGGGCCTCGAGCCGCGCGAGGTGCTCGAGCAGATCTCACTGGTCGCCCACGAGCTGCAGGCGATGCAGAGCGTGGTCTACAAGGACAAGGTGCAGCCGGCCCTGGAGGACGAGGGCATCTCGGTGGTCCGCTGGGACGAGCTGAGCGACGCCGAGCGCGAGCTCCAGAGCGAGCTCTTCGCCGACCGCGTCTTCCCCGTGCTCACGCCGCTGGCCGTCGACCCGGCCCACCCGTTCCCCTACATCTCCGGCCTGTCCCTCAACCTCGCCGTGGTGCTGGTCAACCCCAAGACCGGCAAGGAGCACTTCGCCCGCGTCAAGGTGCCGCCGCTGCTGCCACGGCTCCTGCACATCGAGCCCGAGGCCGGGGACCCGGTGACCTCCGACCTCTTCTCGACGCGGTTCGTGCCGCTCGAGGACGTCATCGCGGCCCACCTCGACATGCTGTTCCCCGGGATGGAGGTGCAGGAGCACTTCACCTTCCGCGTCACCCGCAACGAGGACCTCGAGGTCGAGGAGGACGACGCCGAGAACATCCTCACGGCCCTGGAGCGCGAGCTCACACGCCGCCGGTTCGGGCCGCCCGTGCGGCTCGAGGTCGACGAGACAATCGACGACCACGTGCTCGACATGCTGGTGCGCGAGCTGGGGGTCAGCGAGAGCGAGGTCTACCGGCTGCCGGCGCCGCTCGACCTGCGTGGCCTCAACCTCATCGCCGACCTCGAGCGGTCCGACCTGCGCTACGAGCCGTTCCGTGGCCAGTCCCACCCCGACCTGTCGCCCGCCGAGAGCTCCAAGGCCGCCGACATCCTGTCCGTGGTGCGCGACAAGGACGTCCTGCTGCACCACCCCTACGACTCCTTCTCCACGTCGGTGCAGTCGTTCATCGAGCAGGCCGCCGCCGACCCCAACGTCCTGGCGATCAAGCAGACCCTCTACCGCACCAGCGGCGACTCCCCCATCATCGACGCCCTCATCGACGCCGCCGAGGCCGGCAAGCAGGTGCTGGCGATCGTGGAGATCAAGGCCCGCTTCGACGAGCAGAACAACATCTCCTGGGCCCGCAAGCTCGAGCACGCCGGCGTCCACGTGGTCTACGGCATCGTGGGGCTCAAGACGCACGCCAAGCTCTGCATGGTGGTCCGCCAGGAGACCGACGGCACGCTGCGGCGGTTCTGCCACATCGGCACCGGCAACTACAACGGCAAGACGGCCCGCATCTACGAGGACCTCGGCCTCCTGACCTCCGACCCCCAGGTCGGCGACGACCTGGCCCGGCTGTTCAACCAGCTGTCGGGGTTCGCTCCCCGCAGCAAGTTCAAGCGCCTGCTCGTGGCGCCGCGCTCGGTCCGCTCCGGCCTCGTCGACCGCATCGAGGCCGAGATGGACCACGCCGAGGCGGGTGAGGGCGGCCTCGTGCAGATCAAGGTCAACTCGATCGTCGACGAGCAGGTGATCGACGCCCTCTACCGCGCCTCGCAGACCGGCGTGCAGGTCGACGTCTGGGTGCGCGGGATCTGTGCGCTGCGCCCCGGGGTCGAGGGCCTGTCCGACAACATCCGGGTGCGCTCGGTGCTGGGCCGCTTCCTCGAGCACTCGCGCGTCTTCCTCTTCGGCAACGCCGGCGACCCCGAGGTCTACATCGGCAGCGCCGACATGATGCACCGCAACCTCGACCGCCGCGTCGAGGCGCTGGTGCGCCTCGCCGAGCCCCGACACGTCGAGGACCTCCAGGCACTGCTCGCCCGTGGGATGAGCGACGAGTACGCCCACTGGGAGCTCGGCGGCGACGGGCGCTGGACGCGCGTGACGCTCGACGCCGACGGCGAACCGCTCCCCGACCTCCAGGCAGCCATGATCGAGGCCCACGCGAAGCGCCGCCGCAAGGCCCGCCGGCGTTGACTGCCCCCATCCCCGCCGCGGGCACCGTCCCGTGGCGCCGACGGCGCGGCCAGCTCGAGGTGGCGCTGGTGCACCGGCCCAAGTACGACGACTGGTCGTGGGCGAAGGGCAAGCTCGACCCCGGTGAGCCGTGGCCCGTCGCGGCGGTCCGGGAGACCCTCGAGGAGACGTCCCTGCCGGTGGGCCTCGGCCGCCCGCTGCCGACCGCGGAGTACGTCGTCCTCGACGGCGACGGCGCCCCGGCGACCAAGACCGTGCACTACTGGGCCGCCGAGGCGACGCAGCCGGCGGGCCCGCTGCAGAACGAGATCGACGAGGTCCGGTGGCTCGACGTGGTTGCCGCGTCCGA
This sequence comes from Pedococcus sp. 2YAF34, assembly GCF_052114585.1. Lineage (NCBI taxonomy): Bacteria > Bacillati > Actinomycetota > Actinomycetes > Micrococcales > Intrasporangiaceae > Pedococcus > Pedococcus sp. 2YAF34. The sequence goes on along the minus strand of NZ_JBFRFA010000024.1, from coordinate 35,719 downwards.
CCGGCTGGACTACGCGCGCGACCGCGAACAGCTGCGCGCCCTGGTCCGCGCCGACAAGGCGGGCACCCTCACGACCTGGCCCCTCGTGCTGGTGCGGCACGCTCGTGCGGTGGGCCGGGGCTCCTGGCAGGGCGAGGACACGCAGCGCCCGCTCGACCAGGTCGGCGAGGGCCGGGCCGCCGCGATCGCCTCCCTGCTCGGCGCCTACGGGGTGCGGCGGCTGGTCAGCTCACCGTCGGTGCGCTGCGCCCGCACCCTCGCGCCGTACGCCGCGGAGCGCGGCCTCCCGCTGCGCACCAAGGACGGGCTCAGCGAGGAGGGGTATGCAGCCGACCCCACGCGGGCGGTGCGCCACCTGCACCGGCTCGTCGAGCGCGGTACGCCGTCGGCCCTGTGCAGCCACGGGCCGGTGCTGCCCGACCTGCTGGCCTGCCTCCTGGAGCGCGTCCACCCGGGCGAGCCGGATGCAGCCGCCGTCGCGGCGAACCTCCAAGCCGCCCGGGAGGACGCCATGGGCAAGGGCGAGGCGCTCGTGGTGCACCTCGTCGGCCAGGGCGAGGCGGCCCGGGTCGTGGCCGTGGAGCGCCACCTGCCCTGAACCGTGGCCCCCTGCCCCGGCGGCACCGCAGTGCCCTGACCAGCGGCTTCGTCCAGCCGACAGGCCGTTGCTGACCGGGTGCTGACCGGCCGTTCACGTGGAACCCGCCCACGGGTCGGTGTGACGCCCTCCAATGTCTGGCTGGTGTTCACCCTGCGTTCACCCACGACGGGCCGCGGCGTCATTCGCCCTGCCTACCTTCGCTGACGTCGGGCACCCACGCCCGCCACGAGTTTCCACCCGAGTTCCCTTGTTGAGAGGTTTGAACACCGTGAAGATCCAGCGTCTCGGCCTGCTGGCCAGCGTCGCCGTGGTCGGGTCCATCGCCCTGACGGCGTGCGGCTCCGACAACAACAACGGCTCCGACGCCGCCGCCGGCGGCTCGTCGAGCTCCAGCTCGTCCGACTGCCCGACGGGCACCCTGAACGCCGAGGGCTCCTCCGCCCAGAAGAACGCGATCGACGAGGCCATCTCGGCCTTCCAGGACACCTGCTCCGGGGCGACCGTCAACTACAACCCGACCGGCTCGGGCGCGGGCATCAAGCAGTTCCTCGCCGGCCAGGTCGACTTCGCCGGCTCCGACTCCGCGCTCAAGACGACGGAGAAGGACGGCAAGGTCGAGGCCGACGAGGCCGCCAAGTACTGCGGTTCCCCCGCCTGGAACCTGCCCATGGTGACCGGCCCCATCGCCGTCGCCTACCACGTCAAGGGCGTCGACAAGCTCGTCCTGACCCCCGAGGTCATCGCCAACATCTTCAACGGCAAGGTGACCACCTGGAACGACGCCTCGATCGCCAAGATCAACTCCGGCGTCACGCTCCCCTCCGAGCCCATCAAGGTCTTCTTCCGCTCGGACGAGTCCGGCACCACCGAGAACTTCACCAAGTACCTCAACGGGGCGGCGCCGTCCGCCTGGACCGCCGAGCCGGCCAAGAGCTGGACCGGCAAGGGCGAGGGCAAGGAGAAGTCGGCGGGTGTGGCCGGCGCGGTGCAGTCCACCGAGGGTGGCATCACCTACGCCGAGTGGTCCTACGCCAAGGACAACAAGCTCGGCATCGCCCAGATCGACAACGGCGCCGGCCCGGTCGAGCTCACCGGTGAGACCGTCGGGAAGGCCGTTGCCACCGCGAAGTCCGACGGCCAGGGCAACGACCTGCGCCTCAAGCTCGACTACGCCACCAAGGAGGCCGGGGCCTACCCGATCAACCTGGTGACCTACGAGATCGTCTGCTCCAAGAGCAAGGACCCGGCCAAGGCCAAGCTCGTCAAGTCCTTCCTCAAGAGCTTCGCCTCCGAGCAGACCCAGAAGTCCCTCGAGGAGATCGGCTACGCGCCGCTCCCCGACGAGGTCCGCACCAAGGTCGACGCGGCGATCGACGCGCTGTCCTGACCACCGAGCGTGTCGGGGGCCCGCTGACCGGGCCCCCGGCACGCTGTTGCACTTCCCTCCCCCAACCGCGATAGGCATCACGTGTCATCAGTGACCGGCGTATCCCTGGCCGACGAGACCCCCGGACCCCACGGCAGCGCACCGCTCAGCGGCGACGGCGCCGGCACGGGCCGCCTCGGCGACCGCCTCTTCGGCGGCGCCGCCAAGGGCGCAGGCCTGCTCGTCATCGCCCTCGTCACCCTCGTGGGCGTCTTCCTGCTGTGGCAGGCCATCCCGGCCCTGGCCCGCAACGACGCCAACTTCCTCACCTCGCGCGAGTGGTCGGTCGACGGGGCGCACCCGCGTTTCGGCATCGTCGAGCTGCTCTGGACGACCGTCACGGTGAGCGCCATCGCGATGCTCATCGCCGTGCCGGTAGGGGTGGCGGTGGCCCTGTTCATCACGCAGTACGCGCCGGCCTGGCTCTCCCGCCCCGCGGCCAGCCTCATCGACCTGCTCGCCGCGGTCCCCTCGATCGTCTACGGCATCTGGGGCCTGCGGACGTTCGGGCCGGTGTTCGAGCCCGTCCAGGGGTTCCTGCAGCACACGCTCGGCTGGATCCCGCTGTTCACCGGCGCCGGCATCAGCGGCGGCAGCACGATCCTGTTCGTCGGCATCGTGCTGGCCATCATGGTGCTGCCCATCGTCACCGCCCTGTCGCGCGAGGTCTTCGCGCAGACGCCGGTGACGCACAAGGAGGGGGCGCTGGCCCTCGGCGCCACCCGCTGGGAGATGATCCGCACCGCGGTGCTGCCCTTCGGCAAGCCCGGCATCATCTCCGCCTCGATGCTCGGCCTCGGCCGGGCCCTCGGCGAGACCATCGCCGTGACGATCATCCTCTCCACGCTGCCCGACGGTGCGAAGTGGACCTGGTCGCTGCTCAACGGTGGCGAGACCTTCGCCTCGCGGATCGCCAACAACGCAGCCGAGTTCGACACGCCGCAGAAGGCGGGCGCCTTCATCGCCGCCGGGCTCGTGCTCTTCGTCCTGACCTTCGTGGTCAACGCGATCGCGCGCGTCGTGATCGAGCGCAGGAAGGCCTTCAGCGAATGACGACCTCGACCACTGCTTCGCCCGGCCCCTCGGCCGGGTCCGCCGGTGCCTCCGCGTCCGGCACCTCCAGGGCCGGCGCGACCTCCGCTGCGACGACCGGTGCGGCTGCCACGCCACCGTCCACGCGCGGTACGGCGCCCACCGAGCTCGGCCACAAGGCCCGCGGGCGGGCGGTCAAGGACCAGCTCGCGCGGGTGGTGATGTGGGCGGCGTTCCTGCTCGCCCTCGTCCCGCTCGTGTGGATCCTGTGGACCGTCGGCTCCAAGGGCTACCACCTGCTCCTCGACGCGCAGTGGTGGACCAACTCCCAGCGCGGGATCACCTCCCGGCGTGAGGGCGGGGGCGCCGTCCACGCCATCCAAGGGACCCTGATCCAAGGCCTGACCACCGCGGCGATCTCCGTGCCCATCGGCATCCTCACCGCGATCTACCTCGTCGAGTACGGCCGCGGCCGGCTCGCCAAGGCCGTGTCGTTCATGGTCGACATCCTCACCGGCGTCCCGTCGATCGTCGCCGGCCTGTTCGTCTACGCGCTCTGGGTGACGACGTTCGGGCTGCAGCGCGTCGGCTTCGCGGTCTGCCTCGCCCTCGTGCTCCTCATGATCCCCGTGGTGGTGCGCTCGACCGAGGAGATGCTCAAGCTCGTGCCGAACGAGCTGCGCGAGGCCTCCTACGCCCTCGGTGTGCCGAAGTGGAAGACGATCATGAAGGTGGTGCTGCCGACTGCGTTCTCCGGCATCGTCACCGGCGTGCTGCTCGGCCTGGCTCGCGTCATGGGCGAGACCGCCCCGCTGCTGATCCTCGGGCCCTACACGAAGTCGATCGCGACGGACCTGTTCGGTGGCCTCATGCCCACGCTGCCGACGATGATCAACCAGGACCGCACCGAGGTGCTGCAGCCCGCCGTCGACCGCATGTGGGCGTCCGCGCTCACCCTCATCCTCATCGTGCTCCTGCTCAACGTCGCCGGCCGGGTCGTCGCCCGCTTCGGCTCCGTCAAGCGGTAGCGGCGCCCGCGCCTCACCGCCTCCCCGAACCTCCCCCAGCTCCCTGCAAGCGAAGGACGAACACCCCTCATGGCCAAGCGAATCGACGTCAGCGACCTGAACGTCTACTACGGCGGGTTCAAGGCCGTCGAAGGCGTCACGATGACCGTGGAACCGCGCTCGGTGACGGCGTTCATCGGGCCGTCCGGCTGCGGCAAGTCGACGTTCCTGCGCACGCTCAACCGCATGCACGAGGTCACCCCTGGCGGTCGCGTCGAGGGCAAGGTCATGCTCGACGACCAGGACCTGTACGCCTCCAGCGTCGACCCGGTGGCGGTGCGCCGGACGGTCGGCATGGTGTTCCAGCGACCCAACCCGTTCCCGACGATGTCCATCTACGACAACGTCGCCGCCGGCCTGCGGCTCAACGGCGTCAAGGGCAGGAAGAAGCTCGACGAGGTCGTGGAGAAGTCGCTCCAGGGCGCCAACCTGTGGAAGGAGGTCAAGGACCGGCTCGGCAAGCCCGGCGCCGGCCTCTCCGGTGGGCAGCAGCAGCGGCTGTGCATCGCGCGCGCCATCGCCGTCGAGCCGCAGGTGCTCCTCATGGACGAGCCCTGCTCGGCCCTCGACCCGATCTCGACGCTGGCCATCGAGGACCTGATCGGCGAGCTGAAGAGCAAGTACACGATCGTCATCGTCACCCACAACATGCAGCAGGCGGCCCGCGTCTCGGACCGGACGGCGTTCTTCAACCTCGCCGCGACCGGCAAGCCCGGCAAGCTCGTGGAGATCGACGACACCCAGCGCATCTTCAACAACCCCAGCGTGAAGGCGACCGAGGACTACATCTCCGGCCGCTTCGGCTGACCCCGGGGCCCTCCCCCCTCTCTCCCCGACTCAGACCCCGCTTGTTGCCAGCAGCTGGTCACCAAACGGGTCTTCGGCGCCCTGGGTGACGATTCACCGGCAACAAGTGGCGTGGGATACGGGGCGCTGGCGGCAGTTCGCACCACTCCCTCAGCTCGCCTTGCGCCTCGTCCCGCCAGAGGCACCGAACCCGATCGGCCCGAGCGCGATGGCTGGCCGCGCGCAGTGCAACCTCGAGACCGCCACCTCCGGCACGCAGGGCCGAGCTGCCCCACCGCGCCACGGCCAGGCCCACGGACTCCAGCTCGCGCTCGCGGTCACGCTCCCGAACCATGAAGGCCGCCGCCCGCTCGGCGTCCCACGCCTCGTCGAACTGGCCCAGGTACTTGCTGCGCCCATCGGCCTCACCCACGACGCCGAGGTCCGCCCAGAGCAGGTCGACACGTCCGACGAAGGCGCCGTCGAGCCGGTGGATGGCGACCTGGCTCAGCGGCACCGGCCACCCCAGCGCCACTGCTGTGCCCACTGAGGCCGATTCCAGCCACGACTCACGCCGTCCATCGGCCAAGGAGATCCCCAGGTCCGCGGTTCGGACCCCCGGCCACCCGCGCTGCTGCCTGCGTACCCGCTCCAGCGCCCGGACGACGGTCGCTCCGGCGCCCAGGGCCGCGTCGGCGATTGCCAGTCCGTCGCGGAGCCGGAGCGTGCGCAGACAGTCGACAACCGTCCGGTCAACCGTCGTGACCGGCACCCCCTCGACCACCGTGATGTGATCGCCCGGAAGGGCTCCGTCGAGCACACGACGCCAGTCGTCGTGCGCCGCCGTGCGCGTCGAGTCGCGGGCCGTCAGGCATACGGCACCCGTGGGACCCCACGGCCGCGGGGGCCCATGGAGGAGCGCGGCCGATGTATGGCTCACGACGGACCCTGCTACGGACAGCTGGGCGGCACGCGCGAGGGCCGTGTGCGCCTCGGTAGCCGAGAGGAGTGACCAACACGAACGCGCGGCATACAGATGGCGGGCAAGGACCGCCAGCTCACCGCGCCGGACACCACCGGCGATCGCAGTGCTGCTCAGTCCCGCGGCGTGGGCCTCGCGCGACAGGAACGGCTGCGGCAGCCTGAGCCATGCGTCGACGGGTGTGGTGCGCACCAGGTCACGGTGACGGGCATCCGGTGGCTGCGGCGGCGATGGGGCACCAGCTGTGGACACCCGTCACCACACACGCCACCTGTGGACAGTCCACGACCCACTTGTTGCCGATGGCTCGTCACGCCGCGGCCGAATCAACCCTTCCGTGACCACCCACTGGCAACAAGCCGGGGAGAGGGGGTGCGCGGGTCAGAGGAAGAGGTGGATGATCCAGAAGCTGATGGCGGCGACGATGCCGGCTCCGGGGAAGGTGAGGACCCAGGCGCCGACGATGTTGCCGGCGACACCCCAGCGGACCGCGGACAGGCGCTTCGTGGCGCCCACGCCCATGATCGCGGAGGTGATGGTGTGGGTCGTCGAGATCGGGGCGCCGAACGCGAGGCCCGCGACGTAGAGGATCGACGCTGCGGTCGTCTCGGCGGCGAAGCCCTGCGGCGGGTCGAGGTGGATGATGCGCCGGCCCAGCGTGCGCATGATCCGCCAGCCACCGGCATACGTGCCGAGGGAGATGACGATGGCGGAGATCAGCAGCACCCACCACGGGACACCAGAGCCGGAGTGGTAGCCACCCACGGTCAGTGCGAGCACGACCACACCGGCCGTCTTCGAGGCGTCCTGCAGGCCGTGGCCGAACGCCATGGCGGCCGCGGAAGCGGTCTGGGCGTAACGGAAACCACGCGACACGCGGCCCGGCTGGGCGCCGCGGAACAGCCACAGGATCGCTGTCATGACGAGGTAGCCGAGGATGACGCCGACGACCGGCGACAGCACCATCGGGATGACGACCTTCTCGAAGATCCCCTGCCACTTCACGGTCGCGCCGGCAGCGAGCGCCGCACCGCCGAGGCCGCCGATGAGGGCGTGGGACGACGACGAGGGCAGGCCGTACCACCAGGTGAGGAGGTTCCAGCCGATCGCGCCGATGAGGGCGGCGGCGCAGATGCCCAGGCCGACCGAGCCGACCGGGGCGTCGATGATGCCCTTGCCGACGGTGTCAGCGACCTTCTTGCCGAAGAACGCGCCGAACAGGTTGGCGACGGCGGCCATCGCGAGGGCGACGCGGGGGGTGAGCGCGCGCGTCGAGACCGAGGTCGCGATGGCGTTCGCCGCGTCGTGGAAACCGTTGGTGTAGTTGAAGCCCATCGCCAGGGCGATGACGATTCCGACCGGAAGCCATTCCATGGGAGGGCTCAGGACTCCTTGACCGCGATGCTCTCGACCTTGTGCGCGACGGCCTCGAAGGCGTCGGCGGCGGCCTCGAGCTCCTCGATGACCTCCTTGAGCTTCATCACGGTGATGGCGTCGGTGCCGTACTCGCCGTTGAAGAGCGCCGCGAGCAGGCCGCGGTAGATCTGGTCGGCCTGGTTCTCGAGGCGGTTGATCTCGATCCAGTACTCGGAGAGGTCCCTCATCGAGCGCAGCCGCGGCATCGCCTCGGCGGTCAGCTCGGACATCCGCGACAGCACCTCGACCTGGTCTGACACGCCGGCCGGGAGGTCACCGATGCGGTAGAGCACGATCAGGTCGACCGCCGCGTCCATGAGGTCCATGCAGTCGTCGAGCGTGGACGCCAGGCCGTGGATGTCCTCACGGTCGAACGGGGTGATGAACGAGCTGTTGACCTTGCGGATGATCTCGTGGGTCGCCTCGTCGGCGGCGTGCTCGATCTCCCGCATCCGGGTCGCCACGGCTTCACGCTCGGCGTGTGCGACACCCAGGATGGTGGTCAGCTCACGGGATCCGTCGATGAGGTACGAAGCCGACTTGGCGAACAGGTCGTAGAAGCTGTTCTCCTGGGGGGTGAGGCGAAAGCCCACGGTTCTCTCCGGTCATGCGGGGGGATGGCCGGGGACGATGCTACGGGCAACCCGGCTCGAAAGCGCAACCCGGTAGGGGTCGGATGTTCACCCGGTGTTTCAGGCGTTGAGGCGCCGGACCGACCGGTGGGGACGCTCGGTGAGGTCGCCGGCGGGCTCGCAGTGTCCGCGGTGGATGCCGAGGGCACGGTCGATCTCGTCGTCGGTGAGCGGTCGTTCGCTGGCGGAGGCGGCCACCACGAGGTCCCCGACGAGCTCGATCTCGTCCTGGAGCGCGTCGTCGGTGAGCTCTGCACCGGCGTGCGGATCGGTGGTCATGGCAAAACGCTAACGGAGGGGTGACCTGTTCGCGTCACCAGTTTGCGATGTCTTGACCAGTGGCACGCACGAACCACCCGAATGGGTCATGTGCCCACCATCAGGACTAGTCACTTTCACCTATGCCCGATGATGGGGCCATGGCGCTCGAGGTCGGTGGTGGCGCGGTGGACGGCCCTGAAGGCCCGGGGGTCGCTCCGACAGAGGTCGAGGACCGTGGGTCCTTCACCCATGGCGTATGCCGCGTGTGCGGCTGGCTGGGCCCGGGTCGCCGGGCGCGCAGCACCTCGCACCGGGACGCGGCGACCCATGCGGACAGCTGCCCGGGGGCACCGGAGGAGTGACCTCGGTGGAGGGTCGTACGCCGGGCTGGGAGCGCCTCACGGCGCGTGGCCGCTCGTAGCGGCTTCAGTTGGGACCCGGGGCTACCGCAGCCCGGCGCACACCAGACTCTAACCCCGCGGGCCCGGGGTCTGTTCCCCCGTTCGGCCCCTTGTGGACAAGAAATCCGCGGTGGTCCGAGCCGACCTCAGAGCAGCTCCCCGGCGCGCCACAACGCAGCACAGGCCTCCAGGTCACCTGCGGTCGACAGCATCGACGCGGCGCGCTCGGTCTGCCGCCCGGCGGCGTCGCGGTCCTGGGCGTCCGTCGTGTGCGCCCGGTCGGCCCGGCCGGCAGCCACGACGCGGCAGAACGCCGCTGCGCGCTGCAGGGCGACGGCCAGGTCGCCCTCGAAGACCCCGCGCAGGATCGCGTCGGTGAGCTGGCGCAGCTCCGACGGCCCCGGGGGTTCGGCCACGCCCGCCACCGCGTGGTTGACGTCCGTGAACCGCATACCGGCGGCGTAGTCGGCGGCCGCCTCCTCGGGGCTGCGCTGCACCCACTCGCGCAGCGCGTAGAGGCGCCACAGCGCACCCGGGAGGCTGCGCGGTGGGCGGTCGGCCCAGAGCTCGGCCACCGTCGAGAGGCCCAGGTCGTCCACAAGGGCGACGAGGCGCGCGGTGACCTGGGGGTCGTCGGAGGCACGCCCGGTGCCCACGAGCACGGCCGCCGTCTCGTGCGCGACCTCGGTCACCTCGGCGGGGTCGGGCACGGTGCCGCCCTGCGACTCCATGGCGGCAGGGCTGAAGAACGCAGGTCGGCGCGGGCCGGGGCGGCCGCTGGGCTCGTTTCTCATCGCCTCCAGTGTCCCAGCCGAGGCGGCGCTGCGCAGGCTCGCGGGGACACCTGGATGGCACAGGGGGCGGGGATCGTGCGCCCCGCGGCTTCCGCGCAGCAGCAGGCTTCATCGGTGCGACTCTCGCGGCGCCTGGGCCCCCGGGGCGACCGTGAAGGCGGCGTACGCGCACAGAGCACGTTCGCGCAGCCGCCTTGGCGCCGCGGTCCAGGCACCGGCGAGCGCCGCCTTCTCCTGGTCCCGCTGCGCGGACGGCGCCCACAGCTCGGGGCTGCCTGCGGGGCTGACGCCGCCGTAGGTGACCGCCCCGCCCACGACCCCCCGCGAGGCCAGCAGCTCGTCGTGGCTGACCAGGCCCGACTCGAACCCGAGCACCACGGGTGACAACGTTGGCCGGGCGCGCACGAGCTCGGCGACCTCCTCCCGCATGTCGGCGTCGAGCGACGGCGTGGCGAAAGTGGTGCCGAACCGGCCGTTGAGCCGCCGGACGACCGTGGCGAGGTCGTGCGTCGACTCAGGGAAGTCGCTGACCACCATGGCGTCCCGGTGGGGCATCAGCTGCTCGTAGAAGCGGGCGTAGGCGAGCATCGCATCGCGCAGGTCGACGTCGGGCTCGCGCACGAGCTGGGAGAGCACCGCCCCCCGCGGCTCCCTGATGACCGTGAGAGTGGGTACGCCCCTGCGCACGGCTTCGACGATCTGGGAGCTGGCGTGCAGGTGGTGGGCGAGGCGTACGGGGCGGGGTTGCGCGAGCTGGAAGGCGTGGACGACGAACGTGCTCGCGCATCGGGTGTAGCCGTCGATGACGAGCTCGGTGTCGCGGCCGATGACCTCAGGGCTCGGCCCGGGGTAACGCCGGCGCGCGAGCGGGAGGTACAGGGTCGGGCTCTCGGAAAGGTAGATCCGGGCGAGGTGGCGCGCGCGCCGGGCGGGTGAGGTGGTGGCCGGACGGGTCATCACAGGCTCCTCTCGAGCTCTCGGGCAGGCAGCAGATAGGCGAACAGCTCGAGGTAGACGGCCTCCTGGTGCTCCCAGGCCACGGTGTCGAGAACGCGTCTGCGGCCCTGGTCGCCGGAGGCGGCACGCAGGTCCGCGTCCTCGAGCAGACGCCGCACCGCATCGGCGAACGCAGGCACATCGCCCGGCTCCGCGTACAAGCCCCCCGCGCCACCGAGCGACCGGGTCTGCGGGAGGTCGAAGGCCACGAAAGGAAGTCCGCACGCCATGTACTCCATGACCTTGACTGGACTCACGACCGCCTCGAGGTTGGGCTCCAGGCCCACGTCCGCCGCCGCCAGCTGCGCGAAGACGTCCTCCTCGTCGAGCCACCCGGTGAACCGGACGTTGGCCGCGATGCCGAGGTCGTCGGCCAACCGCTGAAGGGAGGGTCGCTGGTCACCGTCACCGATGAGGACCGCCTCGAGTCGGGTGCGGCCGCAGTCGTGCACGAGGTGCGCCGCGGCACGCAGGGCCAGCTCCACACTGTCCTGCGGGCCCATGACCCCGACCCAGCAGACGACGCCACCCGCCGGGACGATGTCGGTGTGGCGGTCCCGGGGAGCGGGTCGCACCCGGGCGAGGTGCGGACCGTTGCCGACCACCGTAATCCGCTCCTCGGGGAGGCCGCCGCGGTCGCGGACAACCGCACGACAGGACTCGTTCACCGTGACGACGTGGTCGGCGGTGCGGAAGCTGGTGCGCTCGCAGGCGAGCAGGATCCGGTGCACGAGCCCGCCGCGCCCGCCGAACCTGGCGAGGTAGACCTCCGGGGCCAGATCACGCTGGTCCAGGACGATGACCGCCCCCATCCACCGGAAGGGGACCGCGAGTGGCGCGTAGACGTCCGGCATCCCGGAGATCTGGATGAGGGCGAACGGACGGATGAGCCAAGAGCGCCACATGAGCACTGCGGCCATCACCCACGAGTACGCGTACTCCCACACGAACGCGAGCCGCCCGTCGGCGTCACGCGGGGCGGGGTAGTCCAGCACCCGCACGCCGGGCAGCCGGCGGTTGCCCGGGTCGCGGCGGCAGATGACGGTGACCTCGTACCCCGCGGCGGCCAGCGAGGCTGCCTGCTTGCGCAGCCGGTGGTCGTGCGCGAGCGAGACGTTCTCAACGACCAGGACGACGTGCGCCCCCCGGCCGACCCCGGCCGGACGCTCCCCCGCCCGCCTCACACCAGGTCTCCGTTGGCCGTCGGCGTGCCGGCCACGGCGTGGCTGTCCAGCGGTGACCCGCCCCGCACGCGTCGCGCCCACGACGGCAGGCCCGCGCTGCGCAGGCTGCTGCGGTGGGTGAGGACCGAGCAGACGGGTCCCTTGGAGAAGTTCTTCGCCAGCCGGTGGGCCTCGCGGACGGTGCGCCGGTCGGACAGCTCGGTGTCGACCACGAGAACGGCCACGTCGCACCGCTGCACGACCTCGAGCGTGGATGCCGACTTGGTGACCGCGGCCGCCTGGACGATGACCAGGTCGTGGGTCTTCATGAGGCGGTGGTAGCCGACGGCCGCCGCTCCTGTCCCCTCCGAGGAGACCTCGACGGGCAGCTGCACCCAGCCCAGGAGCTCCTGTGCCTCCTCGACGTCCTGCTCCTCCGGCACGACCACGACGGAGTGACCGGCCTCGGCGGCCGCAGCCGCGAGGTTGGCCGCGACCACGTCACGCGCCTCCAGGTCGATGTCTCCGGCGCAGGTGACGACCAGCGTCCGGGGCCCGTCGGGGCGGCCGAGGCCGAGCAGGTGGGTGGCCAGGAAGCGGTAGTCCTCAGCCACCGAGGAATGCGGGTGGTCAGCGACGACGAGCCGGGCCGAGCCGCGTAGCCGGGGTCGCGGGACGACGGCCAGGACCGGCGAGAGGGTTAGCTCCACCAGCTCGCCCGGCGCGCGCACGTGGTGGTCCCAGCGGTCCCACGCCGCCGCGAGCGCGGTGCCGAGGGCGAGGCCGAGCACGAGCGCGACCGCGAGGTGCAGCTGGTGGTTGGGCCCGGACGGCGATGTGGGCACGGTCGCCGGAGTGATCACCTCCACCGAGCGGGGCACCGTCGCGTCGGGCGCCTTGGAGCGGACCTCGACGTAGGCCTCAGAGAACACCTTGGCCCGGCGGGCAGCATCGCCCGGCGTCGTCGTGGTGGCCTTGAACTCGAGCACGTGCGTGTCCACGGGCACCGACACCGAGATCCCTTGCAACGCTTGGTCCTCGGTCAGGCCGAGCGCCTGCGCGGCCGGTCCGGTGACGGTCCCGGAGAGCGCAAGCGCCTTCTCCGTGCCCATGTCGGGCAACGGTGGGACGCCTCCGGACGGCAGGAGCTTGGGCTCCACGACGACCCGCGCCACCGCGGTGTAGGCGTCAGGCTGGGCGTAGCTCGCCATCCCCGCTCCCAGGGTAACCAGCGCGGCGAAGGCGAGGATGAGCTTGAGGTGTGCTCGCAGGAAGCCACGGGCGAACCCAGGGGTGCCTTCCAGCTCGCGCGGTATGGACGTGGTCATCGGTTCACGGCTCCCTCGGTCATGGTGTCCGGCGCGGTCTCTGGTCCGCCCGCCGGCCACCTGGCCAGCGCCGCGAGGATGAACAGGGCGTCGCCGGCCCCGCGGTAGGTCAGGTGGGGGTCGAAGAGCATGAGCACGGCCATCACGACGATGCCCACGAGGTAGCCGAGGGCTGCGGCGCCCACGGCGTCCGGGCGCCACCGGGCCAGCTGGAAGCTGTGGCGCACCGAGGCCCGGACGAACCAGGCGAACGCGAAGAGCAGCGGGAGCCCACCGCCCCAGAGCAGCCACGTGTAACCGCTCTCGATCCAGACGTATCCGGTCGCCTGGCTGGAGACCACGACCCGGGCGCTGGGGCGGACCCCGAGCAGGAAGTTGGCCTGGTCGACCAGCTGCGGCCAGAAGTAGCTGTTGAGGTTGCGGAGCCGCCCGACCCAGCTGACGGGGATGCCGGAGGTGCCCTGGAAGCCGGACAGCCGCTCGGAGATGACCGGCCACGCGACGACGGCCACGACGGCTGAGAGCGGAAGCGCGAGCAGCAGGAGGCGCGGCCGGCGGATGACGTAGGCGAGCAGGCCGGCGGCGATCACCAGTCCGAGGGCGCTGGAGAACTCACCCGCCGACACCGCTGCCAGCACCATGCACAGGGACGCCCCGGACAGGATGACGGCGTGGCGGGCCCGCCGCGCGATCAGCCCGACCACCAGGGCGAGGTTGCAGATCATGAGATCCGCCACGGCGGCTGGCAGCGCGAGGGTCGAGCCGCCCCGAGGGTTGGCGAGGGCGCCGACGTTGCCGTTCGGCAGGAAGTACCCCGACAGCAGGGCACGCACGCCGAACAGGTTGAGCGCCTGCAGGATGGCGATGGCCCCGACCAGGACCGCCACGCCGACGGACAGATAGAGGGCGCGCCTGACCTCCTCGACCGTACGGATGCTCGCGCGCACGATGAGGTAGACCCCGCCGAGCTTCCACAGCACCAGGGCGTAGAGCAGGTCGTCCATGCCGATCGGCTTCTGCCGCACCGCCATCCACGCCAGTGGGAGCACCGAGCTGGCGACGGCCATGGCGAGCATCCCCCACTCGACCTGGCTCAGCCGGATGGCGGGCCGCCTGCCTGCCCGGGCTCCGAGGATCGCCCGCGCCGCGAGCGCCCCGCCGACCACCGCCGCCAACGCCTCGTTGGGGCGCATCATCGGGATGGCCGAGCCGCGGTCGATGCCGGCGGTCAGCGGCGTCACGACGATGATCGAGTACGCGGCGAGGGCCGGCTTGGCGACCACGCAGGCCGCCAGCGCGCCGACGAGGACCAGACCCAGCGCGACACCGGGGTGGTGGGTGCTCAGCCAGATGGCCAGCGGTGCCGCGAGGACGGCCGTTGCCGTGGTGGGGGCGAGCGCCGGATGGACGGCGAAGACGGGAGGCCTGGCAGGTGCTGCCGCGCGCCCGGGCGCGCTCACGGCTCTACCCTCTGCGGCGCAACACGATCCGTGGACGCCGAGCGGCGACGGGCGCCGATGAGCAAGGCCAGCTCCGGCGCACCCAGCAGCCTGGAGACGGCTGCGTAGACTGCGGTCCCGGCAGCGACCGCCAGGGCGACGGCGGCGGCTGCGCCGCCTCTGCCCTGCCATGTGGACGCCGTGCGCTCCAGCAACCACACCGACGCCCCCATCGCCGCGGTCGCCACTGCCGTCCGGGCCACCGCCGGGGCGAGTCGCACCGGCCCCCGGTGGAGACGCCCGCGGAGCATGACGGCCATGCATGCCGCGCCGGCGAGGGTGCCCGCGCTGTAGGACGCCCCCAGCCCGAGCAGCAGCCGAGCCCCGTCGAGCAGGTGCAGGGACAAGCCGACCCCCGCGAGGCACACGCCCACCTGCACCAGCGCGGCCACGAGCGGGGTGTGCGTGTCGCGGCGGGCGTAGAAGGCGTAGCTGCACATGCTGAAGACGGCCTGGCCGACCACCGCGGTCGCCAGCGCGGCGAGGGAGGCGGCGATGACCCGTACGCCGTCACCCTCGGCCATCCTCCCCACGGCCACGAGGCGCGCAAGGGGAGTGGACAGCAGGACACACCCCACCGCGGCCGGCACCGCCACGAAGAGCGCGAGCGCGAGCGACCGCACGAAGGTGTCGTGGAAGCTGTCGTACTCCCCCCGGGTGAACGCCCGCGCCAGCCACGGCAGCGAACCCAAGGCCAGCGGCGTCACCGCCACGGCGACGACGAGGTAGACGAAGCTCAAGGCCATCTGGAACCCGACGACGCCGCCGCGGGCGGCGTTGGCCGCGGCGAGCAGCGCCACCACCTGCACGGCGAGGACGCCCGCCTGCCCCAGGGACGGCAGCGCGCGCCGGATGATGGTTCGCACCTCCGGGTCCCGCCAGCCGGCGCGCGGGACCAGGACGACACCGACGCGGCAGGCCCCCCACCACTGCACGGCTGCGTGTGCGGCCACGGCTCCGGTCGTGCCCAGACCCAGCAGGAGGAGCTCTCCGACGGGTACCCGGCCTCCCACCGCGCCGTGGTGGACCAGTGCCGTCACACCAAGGACCGCAATGATGCCGACGTTCTCCAGGGCCGGCGCGGCCGCGGCGAGCCCAAACCGCTGATGGGAGTTCATGGTCGCGGTGGCCGTGCCGACGACGGCGTAGCAGAAGACCTGCGGGGCGAACATGAGGAACAGCAGCCGTGCCGTGTCCACCTGTTCCGCGGCGAGCCCCTGCCCACGCGGAGCCGTGAGGCCGAGCAGCTGTGGCGCCGTGAGGACGGCCAACGGCACGACGACCGCCAGGGCGACGGCGGTGGCGCCGAGGAAGCCGCCGGCAAGGCGTTCGCAGGCCCGTCGGTCGGCGATGTCGGCGTGGTGGACCAGCGCCGGGACGAGGAGGGAGGGGAACAACGACCCCGCCAACAGTCCGTAGTAGAGGAGGTTGGGCAGTGCGTTGGTGAACTGGAAGGTGTTGCCCAGCATGGTGGGTCCGAGCACCGCACCGATGGCCGCGATCCTGAGGAGGCCCGTGACCCGGCTGACCACGGTCCAGGCGGCCACGGTCATGCTGTCGGCAGCGGCCACCGACACGTCGGTGGCCGCCGGTGTGGGACTGTCGGCTCCTCCGCCGGACACCACAGTGGGGCGGTCGATACTGGTCACCCCGCATCCCAGACCCTCAGGACTGTGCGCACGGTCAAGAGCAGCAGACGCAGGTCGAACAGGAAGCCGCACCGCTGCACGTACTGCAGGTCGAGCTCGAGCGCCTGCCGCATGGTCAACGTGCTCCTGCCACTGGTCTGCCACAGCCCGGTCATCCCCGGCGGGACGGCGAACCGGTCGTCGTACTCACCCCGCAAGAGCTCGCGCTCCCAAGGCAGGACCGGACGCGGCCCAACCAGCGACATGTCCCCGCGTAGGACGTTGAAGAGCTGTGGGAGCTCGTCGATGCTGGTGCGGCGCAACAACTTTCCCAATGAGGTCAGCCTCGGGTCCTCATCCAGCTTGAAGACGGCCGAGGCAGGAGACACCCCATCGGTGGGGTGGACGGCAGTGTCGTCCTCGAGCAGGCGCTTGACGTACTCGCGGTGCAGGACGTCGCTGCAGCCGGTCTTCATCGTGCGGAACTTCACCATCGTGAAGGGCGTGCCACCGCGCCCGACGCGCGTTTGGCGGAACAGGGCAGGACCCGGCGAGCCGGTCCTGACCAACAGCGCCACCAGGCCCAGGAGAGGCGACAGCAGGACGACCAGGACCGCCGCACCGACCAGGTCCAGCATCCGCTTCGGTATGGCGTAGCGAAGCCGCCGTGCGAGGTCGGCGTGCGACCTGCGCGCCGCCCGTGCCGTGGAAACCTCCATCCCGCCCCTCCCCTCGTGACGTTGCAGGACCTACGCGAGGACCGCGCCCAAGCTCCGGCACACGTGGCTGACCTGGTCCGGAGTGAGGTGCGGGAACATGGGCAGGGAGAGGATCTCGGCTGCAGCGGCCTCCGCGACGGGAAGCGGACCGCGCCCGTAGACGGCGTACGGCTCCTGCAGATGGCAGGGGACGGGGTAGTGGATGCCCGTGTCGACGCCGAAGCGGGCCAGTCCCTCCATGGCCTGCTGCCGCCGGTCTGTCCGGACCACGGCGAGGTGGTGCACGCTGGGCGTCCGCACCGCCTCCTGCACCATCTGCACCTCCCTCGGCAGCTGCGCGCGATAGGCCGCGGCGTGCACTCGCCGGGCGGCTGTCCACCCGTCGAGGTGTCGGAGCTTGACGGACAGGATGCCGGCCTGGAGGGCGTCCAGCCGGCTGTTCATGCCGACGTGGTCGTGGACGTAGCGGTCCGACAGGCCGCGGCCATGGTCGCGCAGGGAGCGCAGCCTGGCAGCCAGCGCGGGGTCCGAGGTCGTCACGGCGCCACCGTCACCGAAGGCACCGAGGTTCTTCCCGGGGTAGAACGAGAAGCTACCGGCGACGCCGAGCGACCCTGCCTGCCGCTCCTCGTGGAAGGCGCCGTGGGCCTGGGCTGCGTCCTCGACCAGGGCGACGCCTGCCCGCTGCGCGATCTCGCTCAGCCGGGTCATGTCAGCCATCTGTCCGAAGAGGTGCACCGGCACGATGGCGGCCGTGCGCGGCGTGAGGGCCGCCTCCACCTGCGCCGGGTCGATGAGGAGGGTTTCGGGGAGGACGTCCACAAACACAGGCACGGCCCCGGACAGGACGACGGCCTCAGCTGTCGCCACGAAGGTGTTGGCCGGCACGACCACCTCGTCGCCGCTGCCGATGCCGAGCGCCCGCAGGATGAGGTGCAGGGAGTCCGTCCCGTTGGCGACCGAGACGGCGAAGTCGGTGTCGCAGTATGCAGCCCAGTCGCGCTCGAATGCCTCGACGACGTCGCCGCCGATGAAGCGGTGACTGTCGAGGAGGTCGGTCCACACCTCGTCCAGCTCGGCCCGCACCTCCGCCGTTTGCATGGCGAGGTCGGCGAACGGGACCCGGAGCCCCCCACCAGAAAGACCGCGGCTGGGTTCGCGCCCGTGGTCGGGGTCGAGGCCGGCGTCGGTGAGGGCGCTCTCGACCGTGGTCACCGGGAGCTGCCGATCAGTACGCCCCGCTCGTCGGGACCGGACTGGTCCTGGCCGACCCCCAGCCGCAGCTCGTCGAGGGCCACCGCACGGCCCTCACTCAGCGAGATCTGCAGGGCCTCGAGCACCTCGACGACCGCCAGACCGTTGTCGCCGTGGGTGGCAGGGCGACCACCGGTGAGGATGCAGTCGACGAAGTGCTTGTCCTGCACCATCAGCGGCTCCTCGAAGTCGAGGTAGGGCACGGTGATGTCGCCGTAGCGGTAAGCCATCGGGGGCTGGGTGAGGTCCTCGTCATCCACCGGCGAGGTGACCCCTCGGTCGAAGACGCGAATCCGCTCGTCCGCCGCGAGGTCGTCGTACACCGCCATCTTCTTGCTACCGACGACGGTGACCCGGCGGACCTTGCACGGGTCGAGCCAGCTGACGTGGATGTTCGCCGTCAGGTTGAGGGACGGGTAGAACAGGCGCAGGTAGGCCATGTCCTCCAACCGTCGATGGGCATGGCAGGCAGCCCACGCCTGGACCGACTCCGGTGCCTGGCCGAGCAGGTTGATGATGATCGAGATGTCATGCGGCGCAAGGTCGAAGATGACGTTGACGTCGCTCTGGTACAGCCCGAGGTTCAGCCGCGCCGTGTCGATGTTGTAGAGGTCGCCGAGGTCGCCCTGCAGGATCAGCTGCCGCAGCTTGGCCACAGCGGCGTTGTGCTCGAACGTGTGGCCGACCATAAGGGTGACGCCCGCCTCGCCCGCTGCGGCGACCAGCCGGCGACCGTCTGCACTCGTGGTGGCCATCGGCTTCTCCACGAGGACGTGCTTGCCGGCGGCCATCGCGGCGAGCGCGAGCGGCGCGTGCGTGGTCGGCGGTGTCGCCAGCACCACCGCGTCCACCGCAGGCAGCGCCGAGGGGAGGTCCTCGAAGGTACGAGCGCCGGGCAGTCCACGGCGCAGGCTGTCGATCCGGTCTGCCCGGCCGTCGATGAGGACGACCTCGTCGACGTTCGCCAGCGACTGCATCACGCGCACGTGCTTCGATCCCCAGTAGCCGCAGCCGACGATGCCAACCCTCAGTCCGCGTGCTTCAGTCATTCGATGTCCTCCCATAGTGGCCCCGCACGAGGCATCCCCGTGAACTCTTTTCACCTTGGACCAGCCTCGCGGGCCAGCACTCCACCAATGCGCATGAAATCGGCGTCACCCCATGCATGAAATCGGCGTCACCCCATGGACGTAGTCCTCGACGTGGTAACGGACTACGCCGGCGGAGCCACGCAGTTGCCCTGTCCCCTGACCACTCGGCAGAACTACGACATTCGTCGCAGAGTCCGCGAGGCCATTCGTCGCAGGCGTTGCGAGCAAAGGGAATGAGGCCTTCCTCGAGCGGGCAGCCATACGCTGCCGAAGGCGCCGGTCGCTGCCCGCTCCAGGGCGTTCCCTGTCGACTTGCCGGCGTTTTCCGAGACACAGAGGGGTCACCGTGGCTCAGTGGCGAGATGGTTCAGTTCCCGGGCGAGCGCACCGCGCCGGCCTCATCACCGGCGCAAGGAGACGCCCGTCCGCCAACCGGCGGCGCTGGTTCCGCGGTGTGGTGATGACCTGTGCCCTCGCACTGGGGGTCTCCGCGCTGGTGACCACGCCCGTTGCCGCCGCGTCCGCGGTGAAGGTCTCCCTGGTGTTCGACAACGGCTCGATCACCCACTACACGCTGGGGTACCAGCAGGCGCTGCAGCCGCACGGCGCCAAGGCGACGTTCCTCGTCAACTCCGGCACCGTAGGCAGCGGCGCCAACTTCATGAGCTGGGCGCAGCTGGGCACGCTCGCCTCCGCCGGGATCGACATCGGCGGCAAGACGGTCAACGCCACCAACCTCACCACCGACCCGAACCCCACCGCCCAGGTCTGCAACGACCGGGCGGCACTGCTGCAGCACGGGCTCACGCCGGTCGCCTTCGCCTACCCCGGCGGCGCCAACAACGCCACAGTCAAGGCCGTCGTCAAGGGCTGCGGCTACGGCAACGCCCGCACGGCGGGTGGCCTGTCGGCCACCGGCGCGACGTACGCCGAGGCCCTCCCGCCGACCGACTGGTTCGCCACGCGCGCCTACGCACCGTCCGCGGTGACCCTCGCGAACATGAAGTCACTCGTCACCGGGGCCTCGACCTCCAACGGCGCGTGGAGCCAGATCGTCATCGGCCGCATCTGCGACCAGACCCGCGACCCGGCCAACTACACGAGCTGCAGCGCGGCCAGCGGCCACATCGAGCTGGCCGACCTCAACGCGTTCCTCGACTGGATGGCCGCGGCCGGCCAGACCGGCGGAGCACCGACAGGGGCCACGCTGAACACCGTGCGCTCGGTGCTGTCCTCGAGCGACACCGCTGCGCCGGCCACCGCGATCTCCTGCAACGACGCCACCTGCACGTCCACGCCGTACACGGGCGTGGTCACCGTCAAGCTGTCCCCGACCGACGTGGGCTCGGGCGTCTCGAGCACGCACTACACGACCGATGGCACCGAGCCCACGCTCTCCAGCCCGCTCTACTCGGCGCCGTTCACCGTCAACGGGTCCTCGACGTCCACGACCGTGAAGTTCGCGACCTGGGACTACGCAGGCAACCAGGAGGCGACGCAGACACAGGTCATCGAGGCGCCCAGTGACACCACCGCGCCGACGACCACCATCGCGTGCAACTCGAGCGCGTGCAGCGCGTCCGCCTACGTCGCCACGGTGACGGTGACGCTCGCGACCACGGACACCGGTGGCTCCGGAGTCGACAAGACCTACGTCACGACGGACGGCACGACGCCGACGACGACGAGCCCGGTGTACTCGGTCCCGATCCAGCTCGGCCCAGGGACCTACGCCGTCAAGTACTTCTCCACCGACAAGGCCGGCAACGCCGAGGCGGTGCAGACCCAGGCCGTGAAGGTCGCACCGGTGACGACCAAGGTGGCACTCACCTTCGACAACGGCACCGTGAGCCAGTACACGCTCGGCTGGACCAAGGCCCTGAAGCCCCACAGCGCCCAGGCGACCTTCTTCGTCAACTCCGGCACGATCGGCGCCTCGGCGAACACCATGACCTGGACCCAGGTGGGCGCCCTCGACACCGACGCCCAGGACGTCGGCGGCAAGTCGGTCAACGCCACCAACCTGACGACCGACCCGGACCCGACGACCCAGGTCTGCACGGATCGAGCCAATCTCGTGCAGCACGGCCTGAAGCCGGTCGCCTTCGCCTACCCCGGCGGCGCCCTCAACACGACCGTCAAAGACATCGTGAAGAACTGCGGCTACGGCAGCGGCCGCACGGCGGGCTCCGTCTCGCCGACCGGCCCGACCTGGGCCGAGACCCTGCCACCGAGGGACTGGTACGCGACGCGTGCCTACGCCCCCACCGGACAGGTGACCCTGGCGAACCTCCAGGCCCTGGTGAACGGCGCGGCCACGCACGGCGGTGGCCTCAGCCAGGTAGTCATCGGCCGCGTGTGCGACCAGACCCTCGAGCCCACCCCGTACGCCGCGTGCACCGCCTCCGCCGGGTGGGTCCAGCTCGCTGACCTCAACGCCTTCCTCGACTGGATGGGCAACGCCGGCTCCACCGGTGGGGCCCCGGCGGGCGCCATCCTCACCACCGTGCGGGCCGCGGCGACCGCCGCCGACACCACCACGCCGGTGACCACCGTCGCCTGCAACGGCGCGCCGTGCAGCTCGACCGCCTACACCAGCACGGTCTCGATGACGCTGGCCGCGACCGACAGCGGCTCGGCGGTGTCGAGCACCCACTACACGCTCGACGGCAGCGACCCCTCGCTGAGCAGCCCCACGTACTCGGCTCCGGTCAAGCTCACCTCGGACACCACCGTGAAGTACCGTTCCTGGGACAACGCCGGCAACGTCGAGTCGGCGGGCAGCGTCTCCATCCCGGTCTTCCTGCCGCCGGACCAGACCCCGCCGACGACCACCATCGCATGCAACGGGTCTCCCTGCACCGCAACGGGATACAACGGTGCGACGACCATCACGCTCGCCGCTGCGGACGGCGGCGGCTGGGGTGTCGACAAGACCTACTACACGACCGACGGGTCGACCCCGACCACGTCGAGCAGCGTCTACAGCAGCCCCTTCACGCTCTCCACCCCGGCGACCTACACCGTGAAGTTCTTCTCGACGGACCTCGCCGGCAACACCGAGCCCGTCAACAGCGTCGACGTCCAGGTGCTGGCGCCCAAGACCATGGTGTCGCTGACCTTCGACGACGGCCTGAAGTCGCACTACGACCTCGCGTTCCGGAAGGCCCTGCAGCCGCGGGGCATGCATGGCACCTTCTACGACGTGAGCGGGCTGCAGGACGTGGACCCACAGCACATGACGTGGGCCGAGCTGACCGCGGTCAACAACGGGGGCAACGAGGTCGGCGGCCACACCGCCCACCACACCAACCTCAAGACGACCACGGACTACAACACCAAGGTCAAGGAGGTCTGTGACGACCGGCAGGCCCTGCTGGCCCACGGCTTCTACCCGAGCAGCTTCGCCTACCCCGAGGGCGCCTACGACGCGACGGCCGAGTCCATCGTCCAGGGCTGTGGCTACTCGACCGCCCGGGCAGCCGGTGGCATCGACGTGGCGGGCACCGGAGCAGGACCGGTCTACAGCGAGACCGTGCCACCGAAGGACATGTTCGCCACACGCACGGTGTACGACCCGCCGTCGGGCAACCCGCCCAACCTGCCGCCGATCAGCCTCTCCCACCTGCAGGACTCGGTGATCGCCGCGTCGCAGCACGGTGGCGGCTGGGTGCCGCTGGTCTTCCACCAGGTCTGCTCGCAGGCCTACGACCCGGACAACTACAGCGGCTGCATCAGCGACTACGGACCCATCGAGCTCGACACGCTCAACGCGTTCCTGGACTGGCTCGGCGCCGCAGGGCAGCCCGGCGGCGCACCGGCCCGGACCACGGTCCAGACCGTGTCGGACGTCCTGGTCGGACCCGACCAGCTGAACCCGGTCACCAAGCTCATATGCAACGAGTCGCCCTGCACCAACACCACCTACCGCGGCTCGGTGACCGTCGACGTGTCCGCGACCGACCCGGGCGGCTCGGGTGTCAAGGCGACCTACTACACGACCGACGGTTCCACACCGACGACCTCGAGCCCGACGTTCACGCGCTCGTTCACCCTCGGGCAGAACACGACGTTCACGTTCTTCTCGGTCGACAACGCCGGCAACACCGAGCCGGTGCAGAGCGTCCAGGTCCAGGTGCAACCGAACACCGACCCAGTGATCGGCGCCGCGGGCGACATCGCCTGTGACCCCGCTGCCCCGGCCTTCAACAACGGGCTCGGGACCGACACCGACTGCCGCGCCTCCCACACGGTCGGCCTGCTCGACGGCGTCGACGCGGTGCTGCCACTCGGCGACATCCAGTACGAGTGCGGCGCACCGTCGGCCTTCGAGCAGTCCTACGGCCCCACATGGGGCACCAAGAAGTCGATCACCCGCCCGGTGCCTGGCGACAAGGACTACTCCCTGACCGGTGGCGCGGGCTGCCCGACCACACCCGGCGCGGGCTACTACTCCTACTTCGGCAGCGCCGCCGGTGACCCGGCCAAAGGCTACTACAGCTACGACCTCGGCAGCTGGCACGTCGTGGCGCTCAACACCGCACCCTGCCCGGACAACGACGCCACCTGCGCCGCCGGATCCGCGCAGGACACCTGGCTCCAGCAGGACCTGGCAGCCAACAGCTCCTCCTGCACGCTGGCCTACTACCAGAACCCGCGCTGGGCCTCGACGGAGTCGGGATCGGGCGGCGACCCGACCTTCCAGGCGCTGTGGAACACCCTCTACAAGGGTGGCGTCGACGTGGTGCTCAACGGCGACTCGCACTGGTACGAGCGGTTCGCGCCGCTGAACGCGAGCGGGGTGCGCGACAACACCTACGGCATGCGGGAGTTCATCGTCGGGACCGGTGGCGCCGGCCTCAGCACCCCTGGCGCGCAGCAACCCACGAGCGAGGCGCTCAACGCCCAGACGCACGGCGTGATCCGGATGACGCTCCGAAACGGCTCGTACGACTGGTCGTTCGTCCCCGACGAGGGCACGTTCACTGACTCGGGCACCGGCGGGTGCCACGCGGCCCCGCCCGCCCCGGACACGGTCGCCCCGACGACGACCATCGCCTGCAACAGCGCACCCTGCGGCACCGGCCCGTACGCTCCGCCGGCCTCGGTCTCCCTGGCCGCGACCGACAACACCGGGGGCTCGGGTGTCGCCAGCACGCGCTACACCACCGACGGGACGGACCCGAGCACCACGAGCACGCTGTACTCGGGACCCATCCCCATCTCGGCCACGACCACCGTGAAGTACAGGTCGTGGGACGTCGCGGGCAACGCAGAGGCGACCAAGACCCAGCTGGTCTCGGTGGACAACGCCGCCCCGGTGACCTCGATCCTGTGCAACGGGAACCCCTGCAGCGCAACCGGGTATGCGGCACCGCCCTCCGTGTCGTTCACCAGCGCCGACATCAACGGCCTCGGTGTCGCCAGCACGCACTACACCACCGACGGCACGGACCCGACGCTGACCAGCCCGACCTACACGCAGCCGTTCCCTGTCGCGACGACGACCACGGTGAAGTTCCGCTCCTGGGACAACGCGGGCAACGTCGAGGCAACTCAGAGCCAGGTCGTCCTCGTCGACCAGACCGCGCCGGTCACGACGATCACGTGCAACGGCACCGCCTGCCAGAGCGGCAGCTACTCCAGCGCCGTCACGGTGACGCTGGCGGCCTCGGACGGGACGGGTAGTTCGGGCCTGTCCAGCACGCACTACACGACCGATGGAACCGACCCGTCCCTCGCCAGCCCGACCTACACGACGGCGCTGTCCGTCGGGGCGACCACGACCGTGAAGTTCCGCTCCTGGGACAAGGCAGGCAACGTGGAGGCCACGAAGAGCCAGCTCGTCACCGTCACCGTCGCCGCGGACGCACCGCCGGTCGCGGCCCTCTCCCTGTCCGCGACGAGCGGCGTCGCCCCCTTCGGGGTGACCGCCAACGCCTCGGGGTCGACCGACACCGACCCGACGCCGATCGTGTCCTACACGTTCAGCTGGGGCGACGGGACGGCCGCGGTCACCCAGGCCGGCGCGACCGCCACACACACGTACTCGGCGGCAGGCACCTTCACCGTGACGGTGACGGCCAAGGACTCTGCCGGCCTCACCGGCAGCGCGACCGCGCAAGTGGTGTCCAAGCAGAACATCATCAACAACGCCACCTTCGAGAGCAACACCAGCGGGTGGGCAGCTGGCAGCAACAGCACCCTCGCCAGGGTGACGGGCGGCCACTCCGGCAGCTGGTCGGCGAGAGTCAACAACTCGGCCCGGATCTCGGCCACGGCCTCGATGACGGACTCCCCGAACCGGGTCAGCAAGACTTCGGCCGGCACCTACACGGCGTCCATGTGGGTCAAAGGTGCCGTCGCAGGCAAGCCGCTCGTCCTGAGCGTGAAGGAGCTGTCGGGCACCACGGTGGTCGGCACCGCCACCGCGACGGTCACGCTGTCCACGTCCTGGCAGCTGGTCACGGTCAGCTACACGGTCAAGCAACCCGGCAACACCGCGCTGGACCTGACCCCCTCGGTCGCTGCCGTCCCGGCGCGGTCCACCGCGTTCTTCGCCGACGACGTCATCCTGCTGCTCGGGTAGAGGAGGCCCATGCGCTCGAGGTACATCGTCGTTGCGACCGCCCTCGCCGCGGTGCTCCTCGGCGCGTGCGTGGGACGGTTGTGGGCGACCCCGGCCCCGGCTGCCGGCACCGCGCGCACCGGGATGGTCACCGCCACCACGGCCGACTCCGGCTCCGCGACCACTCCGCCCGCCCCGAACCCACCGTCCGCGGCCCCCTCCAGGCCGCTCGCCGTCCGGGTAGCCGGCAACCGCCTCGTCGACGCCGGCGGCGCAGTCGTGCGGCTGCTGGGGGTGAACCGGTCTGGCACGCAGTACGCCTGCGTAGAGGGATACGGCGTCTTCGACGGGCCGTCCGACCAGGCCTCCGTCGACGCCATCGCGTCATGGGGAGTGACGGCGGTACGGGTCAGCCTCAACGAGCAGTGCTGGCTGGGCCTCAACGGCCTGCCCGCGTCCACCACGGCCGAGGCCTACCGGTCGGCCGTGACCGGCTATGTGGACCTGCTCATCCGGGCCGGGATGTACGTCGTGCTCGACCTCCACTGGAACGCTCCGGGTGGCACCAGGGCGATGGACCAGCAGCCCATGGCCGACCGCGACCACGCGCCGGCGTTCTGGTCGAGCGTCGCCGCCGCCTTCAAGGACCACCCTGCGGTGATGTTCGACCTCTACAACGAGCCCTACCCCGACGACAACCGCGACACCGAGGCTGCGTGGACCTGCGTCCGGGACGGCGGCGCCTGCCCTGGCGTCGACTTCACCGCCGCCGGGTCCCAGGAGCTGCTCGACGCCGTCCGGGGGGCAGGCGCGACCAACGTCGTGCTCGTGGGCGGCCCCCAGTACGCCGGCTCCCTGACGAGGTGGGCGCAGTACCGGCCGCACGACCCCGCCGGACAACTGGCCGCCTCGGTGCACATCTACTACAACACCACGAGCGACCCGGAGTGGTCGCCCTGCTACGCCAGCGAATGCTGGGCCCAGACGCTCGAGCCGCTGGCTGCGACTACTCCCGTCGTCATCGGCGAGGTGGGCGAGCACGACTGTGCCTCGGGGCTGCTCATGCCGCTGCTGAACTGGGCCGACGCCCACGACCTGAGCTACCTCGCATGGTCATGGATCGCTGGCGACTGCGCCAAGGAACCCGCCTTGGTGAGCCGCTACGACGGCACCCCCAGCGGAGCCGGGGCCGGGTACCGCGCCCACCTGCTCCAGCAGGCACGGCCCGGAACCGGCCGCCCGACCGGCGGCACCCCACCAACGCTGCACCCGACCCCAGGAGGATGACCCATGGGTCCTCGCATCACCGCTTCCGCCGACGTCTCCCCCACTGCCAGGATCGGCGACGGCACCGTCGTGTGGCACCTCGCACAGGTGCGGGAGGACGCCCTGCTGGGCGAGAACTGCATCATCGGACGCGGCGCCTATGTCGGCCCCGCCGTCCGCATCGGCGACAACTGCAAGCTGCAGAACTACGCCCTGGTCTACGAGCCGGCCGTCCTCGAGGACGGTGTGTTCGTGGGGCCGGCGGTGGTGTTCACCAACGACTACTTCCCGCGCGCGGTCCGCCCCGACGGGACGCTGAAGACCGGTGACGACTGGCGGGCCGTCGGCGTCGCCTGCCGCACGGGCGCCTCCATCGGTGCCCGCAGCGTCTGCGTGGCCCCGGTGACCATCGGGCGCTGGGCCATGGTCGCCGCGGGCTCCGTGGTCACCAAGGACGTCCCGGACTTTGCGCTCGTGGCGGGGGTCCCGGCCAGGCGGATCCGCTGGGTCGGCAAGGCAGGCGTGCCGCTCGAGCAGGAGGCGTCCGGCACGTGGGTCTGCCCCCAGACGCACGATCGCTACACCGAACGCGACGACGGCACCCTGACCGAGGCGGAGTCGGAGCCGGCGATCGACTCCACCGAAACGCGCAGTGAGGTCTCGATCAACGCTGGACCACCGCCGGCGGCCGCGTCGCGGCGGTAGCGCTCGACGGGCGATGCTGGTCAGGCGATCCAGGTCGAGGTGACGCCGAGGACACCCGCGCCGTCGAGGTCCTTCAACGACATCCCGACGAACCCCGCGGCCTGGGCCGAGGTCTGCCAGCGGAACCTCGGTTCGGCCGTGGTGGCCGCCTCGACGATCACCTCCGCCGCCTGCTCCGAGGTCTGGGCGTTGTCGAACGCGCCGGCGGTGCGCCGCAGGTTGGCGCCGAGGAGCGCGGCATACGGGTCGTCGGTCGGTGCGTCTGCATCCGCGTGGTGGACGTTGCCGACGAACTCGCTTGCCACTGGACCGGGTTCGACGACGCTGACGACCACGCCGAACGTGGCCGCTACGGGGGCGAGTGACTGCATGAGTCCCTCGACGGCGAACTTCGACGCGCAGTAGGCGTCAGCGAACGGTTGCCCCACGGCACCGCCCACGCTGGTGACCGTCACGACCCGGCCGCGACCCGCCGCCCGCATGGAGGGCAGCACCAGCCGGGTGAGGCGGGCGACCCCGAGGTAGTTGACGTCGAGCTGCTCCTGGAGCTGGGCGTCGGTGAGCTGCTCGAGGGTCGCCACCGCACCACGGCCGGCGTTGTTGACCAGCACGTCGATGCGTCCGTGGTCGGCGAGGACGCCCTGCACCGCAGCCTCCGCGCTCTCGGGGTCGGTGACGTCGAGCGACCGGACGTCGACGTCGACGCCGGCTCGCGAGGCCGCGTCGCGGAGCGCGTCCACCCGGCCCGTGTCGCGCATCGTCGCCACCACGGTCAGCCCCGCCCGGGCGAGGCCCACGGCCGCTGCGAGGCCCATCCCGCTGGACGTTCCGGTGACCAGGGCGACATCGCGGGGAGGCGTCATCCCCGGATCGTATGCCCACGGCGGGCGTCCTGCCCCGGGCCGCGGACCGGCCCGGAACCCTCCGGCGGACCGACCCGCGACCCTCTGGCGGACCGACCCGCGACCCTCCGCCCGACCCGACGGCGGACCCGCCCGAATCCCGACCCCAAGTCGGTCCCAAGTCCTGCTCAAGCGCGCCGCCGCAGGCTGCTCACACAGTCACAGCAGACCAAGGAGCACGCACCATGAGCATCACCACCACCCTCTCCGAGCAGCGCGCCGCGTCCCTGCGGGGCGCCTGTCCTGACGGGGTCCACCTGCCCGGCGACGCGGCGTACGACGCGGCCAGGTTGCCGTGGAACGTGGCGCTGGACCAGCGCCCGGCCGCGGTGGCGACACCCCGCACCGTCGCCGAGGTCCAGGAGGTCGTCCGGCGCGCAGTGGCCGCCGGCCTGCGGGTCGCGCCGCAGAGCACCGGGCACAACGCCGGCCCGCTCGTCGCCCAGGGCCTCGACGACGTCGTCGTGCTGCGCACCTCGGCCATGACGGGGGTCCACATCGACCCGCAGCGCCGGGTGGCGCGCGTCGAGGGCGGGGCCCTGTGGCTGCACGCCACCGAGCCGGCCGGCGACCACGGCCTGGCGGCCCTGCACGGCAGCTCGCCCGACGTGGGAATCGCCGGGTACTCCCTCGGCGGCGGCATCGGGTGGTACGCCCGCAAGCTCGGGCTGGCCACCAACAGCCTGCTCGCGGTCGAGCTCGTCACCGCCGACGGCGAGCACGTCCGCGCCGACGCGACGCAGAACCCTGAGCTGTTCTGGGCCCTGCGGGGTGGCGGCGGCAGCTTCGGTGTGGTCACCGCCCTCGAGTTCCGGCTCTACGACATCGCCTCGGCCTACGCGGGCATGCTCGTCTGGGACGTCGCGCAGGCCGAGCCCGTCCTGCGCCGGTGGGTCGACTGGTCGGCCGGGGCGCCCGACGAGGTCACGACGGCGTTCCGTGTCCTCAACCTCCCGCCGTTGCCTGACATCCCGGCCCCGCTGCGCGGACGCTCCGTCGTCGTCATCGACGGTGCCGTGCTCGCGGCGGACCACGAGGCGCAGGCGGTCCTGACGGACCTGCGGTCGCTGACCCCGGAGATCGACACGTTCGGCCGGGTCCCGGCTCGCTCGCTGGTGCGCCTGCACATGGACCCGGAGGGGCCGACGCCGGCGGTCTCCGACTCGGCGATGCTCGGCAGCCTCCCCGACGCCGGGGTCGACGCGTTCCTGTCCGAGGTCGGTCCCGGCGCGAGCTCGTCGCTGCTGCTGGCCGAGCTGCGGCAGCTGGGCGGTGCGCTCGGTCGGGACCACGAGGGCGGCGGTGCGCTGAAGCGCCTCGACGGTGCCTTCGTCGCCTTCGCCGCCGCCATCGCCGCGACGCCGGAGATGGCAGCGCAGGGCGAGCAGGACGCCCACCGGCTCACCAAGGCCCTGTCTCCGTGGGCGAACGGCCGCAGCTACCTCAACTTCGCGGAGAACCCGGTGGACCCGAGGTCCGGCTATGAGGAGCGGACCTGGCTGCAGCTCAAGGGCATCCGGTCCGCGGTCGACCCGCACGGCACCTTCGTCGGCAACCACCGCATCCCGCGGCTCGTGGAGAACCAGCGCGTCACCGACTGAGCCCGCACGCGCGTACGGCGCCCCGCCCCATCTGGGTGGGGCGCCGTACGAGCTGTCCGGCCGGGGCGCCGTACCAGCTGTCCGGACCGACCTGGGCCGGGGCGCCGTACCAGCTGTCCGGACCGACCTGGGCCGAGGCGCCGTACGGGCCGGGACCGGTCTCGCATCCGTCGAAAGGACGAGTGGCACGGCCCTGCCCGGCCCTATCCTCGGCCGGGTGAGAGTGGGTGTCCTCGGCACTGCTGAAGCCCAGCTGGACGGCGTGCCCGTGGACCTCGGCACCCGCAAGCAGCGCGCGCTCGTCGCCGCCCTCGCGATGAACCGCGGCCGGCCTGTCTCGGTGGACGCCCTGGTCGACCTGCTCTGGCCCGTCGGCGCACCACCGGGCGTGACCGGCACGCTCCAGGCGTACGTCGCGGGGCTGCGCCGCGCCCTCGAACCCGACCGAGCCGCTCGGGCACCCTCCACCGTGCTCGTCACCGTCACGCCCGGGTACGCGCTGCGCCTGGGCGAGGACGACGTCGACGCGCACCGCTTCGACCGCGCCGTCAGCCGCGCCCACCGGCGGCTCGGCCACGCGGATCGGGTGCAGGACAGCCGCGGGCTCACCGCCTCCGAGCTGGCCGAGATCACGGCGGAGCTCGACACGGCGCTGGCGCAGTGGCGCGGTGAGCCGTACGCCGACCTCGAGGACGCTCCGTCCGCGGTGGCCGAGCGAGCGCGCTTGCAGGAGCTGCGCCTCGTCGCCCTCGAGGACCGCGCCGTGGCCGCGCTCGAGCTCGGGCACCACGGCACCGTGGCTGGGGAGCTCGAGGCGCTCACCACCGCGCACCCGCTGCGCGAACGGCTCTGGGCACTGCGGGCCCTGGCCCTGACCCGCGCCGGTCGGCAGGCCGACGCCCTCGAGGCCCTGCGCCAGGTGCGGGAGGTGCTCGCGGACGAGCTCGGGCTCGAACCCAGCGCCGACCTGCGCGAGCTGCAGGGTGCCGTGCTGCGCCAAGACCCGAGCCTCGAGTGGCGGGCACCGGGCGGCGCCACGGCAGCCGCACCAGCCCCTTCTCCCCCGGCGCCTGGTCTGGCCACGGGACGGTCCTCCGCCCGGTCCTCGGTGCGGCTAGGCCAGATCGAGTCGGTCGTGCCCAGCCTGCCGCCCTGGCCGATGGTCGGGCGCGAGTCCCAGCTGGGAGCGGTCCTCGAGCAGCTGGACCAGGCCGAGACAGGGTCACCGGCCTTCGTGGCCCTCGTCGGGGAGCCGGGCATCGGCAAGAGCCGGCTCGCCGCCGAGCTGGCCACGCGCGCCGGCGAACGGGGCGCGGCGGTGCTGCTGGGACGGTGCTCGCAGGACGACGGCGCACCACCGCTGTGGCCGTGGCTGCAGGTCCTGCGCGGGCTCGGGCGCGACCTGCCAGAGCTCCCGGACGACGGCAGTGCACCGTTCGGGGTCTGGGAGCAGATCGTCGCTGACGTCGTCGAGGCCGCGCGGGGCCGCGCGGTGGTCGTGGTCCTCGACGACCTGCACTGGGCCGACGTCGCCTCGCTGCGGGTGCTGCGGCTGCTCGTGGAGAGCGCGACCGACGCGCGGCTGCTCGTCCTGTCGACCTGGCGCAACCGCCCCGAACCCACCGGTGCGCTCGCCGACGTCGCCGAGGCCCTCGCACGGCGGCACGCGCTCCGGGTGGACCTGCACGGGCTCGCCCCCCACGAGGTGGGCCGGGTCGTCGAGGCGGTCGCCGGGTCGGAGCCCACGGCGACGCAGGCCGTGGAGCTGGCACACCGCACCGACGGCAACCCGTTCTTCCTCGTGGAGTATGCGCGGCTGGCCCGTGACGGGGGCGGCCTCGCCGTGCTCGAGGGTGAGGCGCACCCGCCCGCGGCGGTCCACGACGTGCTCGTACGGCGCCTGCAGCGCCTCCCCGAGGAGTCGCTCACGGCGCTGCGCTGGGCCGCGGTGCTCGGTCGCCAGTTCGACCTGCCGACCCTGGCCGAGGTCTTGGGGTCGCCGGAGGAGGAGCTCCTCGACCGCCTGGACCCTGCGCTGGACGCCGGCCTGCTGCGTGAGGACGGTATCGAGCTCTACCTCTTCGGGCACGCCCTGGTGCGCGACACCATCTACGGCTCCCTGTCCGCCACCCGCCGCGCGCGGGCCCACGCGCGCGTCGCCGCGGCGCTGCAGGGCAGGCCCGGGCGCGAGACCGAGCTGGCCAGGCACTGGCTCGCCGCCGGGCCCTCGTATGCCGCCCGGGGCTGGCTCGCCGCCGTGTCCGCCGCCGTGGTGGCGCGGCGCCTGCACGCGTACGACGAGGCGACGGACCTGCTCGTGTCGGCGCTCGACACCCACCCGCTCGACCCGGACGGCACCCCGCGGGAGCGCTTCGACCTGCTGTGCGACCTCGCCGACGCGCGTCGCTGGGCCGGCGACTGGGCCGGTCTGGTCGAGGCGGTCGAGGAGGCGATCGGGGTCGCCGACGAGATCGGGGACGTCGAGCTGGTCGGCCGCGCCGCCACGATGACCGCCGTGGGCGCGCTGTGGCAGTCGGGCCCGCACGGCACCGTCAACGAGGTCGTGGTCTCCGCCCTGCGTCGGGTGCTCGCCGCGCTGCCGGAGCAGGACAGCCCGTTGCGCTGTCGGGTGATGCTCAGCCTGGCCCTCGAGACGTACTACGGCTCGGGGTACGACGAGCGCACCGCCCTGGTCGAGGAGGGGCTGGCTATGGCCGACCGGGTCGGGGACCCTGCCCTGCTCCTGGACGGCTACCAGCTCGCGTTCGTGGCCCTGTGGTGCCCGCGGACCGCGCCCCAGCGGCTGCGCTACGTCAGCGAGGCCATGCTCCTGGCCCACCAGCTCGGCGACGACCGCGCCTACGTCGTGACGACGACGCTGCGGGCCGTCGTCTCGGGCGAGCTCGGGCTCCCGGCCGAGATGTGGGAGCACGCCGCGGTCGCCCGTGACGCGGCGGAGCGGCAGCGGCTCCCCTACGGGATCATCGTGCTCGACAGCCTCGAGCTGCCGTGGCTGGCCATGGCCGGGCACTTCGAGGAGTGCGAGGAGCGGCTGGCCAACATCCGGCTGCTCGACCAGCGGATGTCGTTGCACCAGACCGACGACGCGACGCTCGGGGCGATGATGGCACTGCGCGTCTGGCAGGGCCGGGCCTCGGAGATGGCCGACGGGCTCATGGCAGCCGAGGCCCAGAGCCCCCTGCCCCTGGCGGCCGTCGTGGCGATGTTCCTCCTGCGCAGCGGGCGCAGGGACCTGGCCGAGGAGTACGTCGCCGGGCACCCTCTCGACCTCGGCCACGATGACTGGTTCGCGATGCTCACGTGGTGCTCGGCGGCCGAGGTCGCCCTCGGGCTCGACGACCGCGAGCTCGGGGTGCGGGCCTACGAGCTGCTCGCGCCGTACGAGGACTTCTCGTGCTGTGCCGGGTCGGGGGTGGCCCTGGGGCCGGTGGACGCCTTCCTCGCCCTCGCCGCTGCCGCGGGCGGGGAGAAGGACGTGGCCGCTCGGCATGCCGAGCGCGCGCTGGAGCTGTGCGAGAACTGGCAGGTCCCGCTGGCGGCGCAGTGGTTGCGCGACCAGCGGGACCTGTTCGGGTTCTGAGGACGGTTCTGAGGACCGGGCCTCAGGGGCGGTCGACATAGGCGAACGCCACCCGCTCGCGCTGCTCGAAGCGGCGCCGCGTCAGCAGCCACATCAGGTGGTGAGGACGTCCCGACCGCCCGAACACGGTGCGGCGCAAGGGAGCCGGCACCTGGTGCATCGCCCACGGCACGAGCGCCAGCACCTGGGCGGGGCGCAGGCCGGACCGGAAGTGCACCTCCTCCAGCTCCTGCCACTCCTCGTTGGTCATGACCTCCTGCACGATGGCGATAGCCAGCGTCTCCTCGTGCTCGAGGTGGCGGCCCAGGCTGCTCTTCGCCGCCGTGAGCCGGATGGCCAGCGCCGAACGGGCGTCGTCGTCCGCGTGCGTCGACAGCCGGGCGAAGCCTGCCGCGCACGCCTGCAGGATCGGGTCGATCTCGGCGTGCTCGGCCTCCATCGCCTCGAGGGTCTCGCGGCCTTCGTCGTCGGTGCGGTCGAGGAGGAGGGGCCAGAGCCCGGCGTCCTCGCCGCTCTGGTGGTGGTGCAGCGCCGCGGCGAAGGCGTCCCAGCGTGCGGCGAGCGCCCGCCAGGTCGTCCGCGCCCCGGCCGGGGTGGCCGTCGCCGCGGCCGCGAAGGCCGTGAGGTCGCGCCGGAACGCGTGGTGCATCACGTACATCATCGTCATGTCCACCGGGCCGGGGTGGGCTGCCGTCTGTCCCGGGAAGCGCAGCTGCTCGGGCCAGGCTGGCAGGACGTCGTGGATACTCGTGGCGGTAGGGGTGGTCGGGTCGGTCGTCGTCGTCATGGTGGTTCCTCTCAGAAGGTGCCGACGGGCGTGCGC
This sequence comes from Pedococcus sp. 2YAF34, assembly GCF_052114585.1. NCBI lineage: Bacteria > Bacillati > Actinomycetota > Actinomycetes > Micrococcales > Intrasporangiaceae > Pedococcus > Pedococcus sp. 2YAF34. The sequence continues at coordinate 1,177 of NZ_JBFRFA010000024.1, read as the reverse complement.
TCGTCGTCGTGGGTCGGGGCCGGGTTCACGGCCTTGGTGGGGGCGCCGAGCGGGGTCGGGGAGCCGTCCGCCGGCGCGGTGGGAACCGCGACGACGTCGTCGTCCTCGAGCTCGGCGCGGACGACGGGGAGCAGCCGGTCCAGCCAGCCGGGAACCCACCAGTTGCGGTCGCCGAGCAGCGACATGGTGGCCGGCACGAGGACCATGCGGATCACGGTGGCGTCGAGCAGGATCGCCGCGGCCATGCCGACCCCGAGCATCTTCACGACGGCGTCGACCTCGGTGGCGAACCCCAGGAAGACGGCCACCATGATCGCGGCTGCGCTGGAGATGACCCGGCCGGTGGAGGAGAGTCCCCGGACGACCGATCCCTTGGAGTCGCCGGTGCGGAGCCAGTCCTCCCGGACCCGCGAGAGCAGGAACACCTCGTAGTCCATCGAGAGCCCGAACAGGATCGCGAACATGAGGATCGGGACCCAGCTCGAGACGGCCACGGGGTGGTCGAGACCGAGCGCCGAGGCGCCCCAACCCCACTGGAAGACCGCCGTCAGCACGCCATACGCGGCGCCGATGCTCAGCAGGTTCATGGCTGCCGCCTTGAGCGGGACCACGACCGACCGGAACACCATCGCGAGCAGGAGGACCGACACTGCCACCACGAACACGATGACGACCCAGAGCCTGGCCGCGAGCATGTCGGCGATGTCGGAGAAGAAGGCGGTGCCGCCGGTGAGCTCGACACCCTTCGGGAGGTCCGCGCGCAGGGCGGCCACGAGGGTGCCGGTGCGCTCGTCGGTGGGCGCCAGGCTCGGTATGGCGTCGAAGACGGCGAGGGCGCCGTCCGGCGAGACCGTGGTCGGGGTGAGTGCGCTGACGAAAGCGTGGGTCCGCACGGAGGTCCTCACCGAGGCGAGCTCGTCGTCGTCGACCACGGTGCGGTCCACGACGAACGTGAGGGGCCCGTTGGCACCGGCGCCGTACTCCGCCGCGACGAGGTCGTAGGCGCGCCGGGTGGTGAGGTCGGTCGAGGCGCTGCTCGCGTCCTGCGGCCAGGTGCGCATGTCGAGCGCGGGGACGGCGAGGGTCAGCATGAGCACGGCCGCCCCGACCGCCCACGGGAGCGGGCGGCGCCCGACGCGGGCGGCCCAGCGCGCGGTCAGCGGTGCGCGCCCCGTCG